>URDV01000023.1 GCA_900546605.1 uncultured Prevotella sp. | reverse complement strand
ACTTGTTAACCTGTCAACTTGTTAACCCGTTAACCTGAAATTCCGCCAACGGGTTAAAGTTTAGACAACTTCATTGTGTGGCTCAATCTTGAATTTGATTTTTTTGTTGAAAATGGCAAGAGAAACTGATAACTTTAGCTCAATGACGCAAAAGTAAGTGCTTATGATTTATGTGGGCGTTCATCGTGTTATCTACTTATTTTATTAGTTGATAGCTAAAATAACGATAACTAAACGGATATTACATTTTGTTTTTGTAAATTCGCAGCATAAGTAGGTGTCAAAAATTATTTTTAGGAAAGTTCTAATAATACTGAACACCAACTTAACAACACTAATACTTTTTCTACAAATCAATGAAACCTAATTTAAAAGTGCTGCTTATGGCCTCAGCCATGTTGCCCGTCAGTTTATGGGCACAGCAGGTAAATCGCAGCAAGTATCCAGACTATTCGGATAAAACAAATCCCGACCCTTCATTAATGAAGCCACGGCACATGTCGGCACGGGCTACCAGCGTTTTGCCCGACCATGTGAATAATGCCTTGACACCTTATTTCCCGCCCGTCATTGACCAACAAGGTGGCTCATGTGGCTCAGCATCGCGCATTTGCTACATGTTTTCGCATGAACTCAATTCGTTTCGTGGTACAAATGGTAAGGATGCTCACAATTATTACCCTTCACATTTTGTGTGGCTACTTACCAATGGCAATTCGGGTAAAGATGCCTTTGTGCAGTTCGTGGGTGTGCCTTCAGCTCAAACCTATGGTGGACAGACCTACTCAAAATTGTTTGGCTACCAAGTTGAATCGCAGAACGACTTTGGCTGGATGACAGGCTACGATAAGTGGTATGAGGGCATGTTCAATCGTATGCTAAAGCCAGCGCACTTTACCGAGAGCTTAGGCACAGAAGCAGGTCGTGAGGCTGTGAAACGTTGGATTTACAATCATAATGGCGATACCGACTTTCACTCAGGTGGCATCGTAGGCATAGGTTGTGCCTCGGCTGGTTTGCAATTGGCTGATGTGGGTAATTCACCTGCCAATGCCGCTCTGGGCATAGTAGGACAAAAGTATCTAAAGGCTTGGGGTACACAGGTGGATCATGCCATGACTATTGTGGGATATGATGACCGCATTGAGTTTGACTTGAATGGTAATGGCATATATGGCGAGGCTTCAGCCGATGAACGTGGCGCTTGGATTATGGTGAACTC
This sequence comes from uncultured Prevotella sp., assembly GCA_900546605.1. Taxonomy (GTDB): domain Bacteria; phylum Bacteroidota; class Bacteroidia; order Bacteroidales; family Bacteroidaceae; genus Alloprevotella. The sequence goes on along the minus strand of URDV01000023.1, from coordinate 13,406 downwards.
ATGGAGTGACACTTGGGCCAACCAAGGCTTCGTTTACTGCCCTTATGCTTATGCGGGTGCCTCGTTTAATGCGAATGGCACTTTTGCGGGCAATTGGTGGACACCTGAAGTGTACAAGGTTCGTAAAAACTATCGCCCGTTGCGCACCATTAAACTCAATATGGACTATAGTCGACGTTCGGAATTGGCTCTGTCGGTAGGTGTTGCTAAGGACGTAAATGCTACGGAACCCGAATTTACCATACCACTTCACCACTTTCAGTATGCGGGTGACGGCAACTATGGTAACACTGTGCCTGCCCCCGAAGTGCCTATGTTAGGACGTTGGATTGATGGTAAACTTCACTCCGAACCTATGGAGTTTGGTTATGATTTAACTGACTTAACCGATAACCTTGATGCCAATGATGCGTTGAAATACTTCTTTATAATCAATACGCGCAACACGGCTCAAGGCAACGGACATGTGTACAAAGCTTCGGTGCTTGACTATGAACAAGACAAAGAGGGCCTTGAAGTTCCTTTTGAAACGGGTGCAGACGGAGTGAACATAGCCAATGCTGGACAACGCACTGTGCTGACCGTGGTGGTGCCTGGACGTGGTGTGAAGGCTCCTCAGAATGTGGCAATAGACAATAATGTGCTTTCGTGGAGTGCTCCACAAGCAAGTGTTGCTGGCTACAAAGTAGTGCACGAGAACGAAGTGTTGGCCACCTTGGCCGCAGACGTTACACACTATGATTTGCCACAAGATGCCGTGGGAAGCTATGGCGTTATAGCTATGTATGACGGTAATAAAGAGTCGAAGGCAGCTACCGCCACAGTCATGGCACCCAATCTTGACTATAATCAATGCGTGCGCTTAGACCACACAGGACTCACCTTGCCAGGTGTGTTTACCACCAAGTATGATAAGGCAACCATTGAGTTCTGGATTCGTCCGCAGTCATTGGCCGACTGGAACCAAAGTGCAGGTCCAGGGTGGGGCACATTTATGATGCATGCCAATGCCAATGGCGCGTTTACGGCAGGTTGGGACACGAACAACCGACTGAATGCCGTGGGGGCGCTACAAGCAGGACGATGGACACATGTGGCCTTGGTGGTAGATGGTAATACCATGACAGCTTACATTAATGGTTCACAAAGGGGCAAAGTTACCTCGCAAACTTATAGCGGACTGGGTGGCTTTGGTGATTTGGTGTTCTCGGCCAATGGCAATAAAAACGATCAGCATGCCTTTTATGATGAAATACGCATTTGGCGCAAGGCACGCACGGCTGGCGAAATAAAAGCTGATTACAAACAACAATATGCCACGGGGTTACTACCCAACGACTTGGTGGCTTACTATCGTGCTGACATGATTGAGGTGAATGGTGAAAAACGTTTACGCGACCTTACCACAGGGGAACGTCATGGCGTTTTTGCCAATTCAGCATTTGCTCTGAATGGCGGATATGCTCAGTCTTTGGGCTACGCTACCACTACTCAAGTAAGCATTGTTAAACCTACCACTGCAATAGTTGCGGGACAACCGATAAAATTATCGGCTACTGGCTCAACCAATATCGCCTCTTTGCATTGGATTGCCGAAGGTGCTGGTGTGCAAGGGGTGGCATGTGCTTCGCCCGTCATCACTTTTAAACAGCCAGGTGAACAGCAAGTGAAAGTGGTGGCCACTGATGTAAAAGGCAAAACTGTTGAAGATGTTGCTACGTTTAATGTGTCGGCATTAGTACCAGCTGATGCTACCTTTAAGATGAGCAAAACAAAAGTGGCCGCAGGCGAGCGTGTTTCCTTTATGTCACAACAAATGTTAGAGGGCTATCACTACAAGTGGACTCTTGAAGGTACTAAGGCTGTAAATAACGAGTTGCCTTATGTGACGGTGGCTTATAACGAACGTGGTACCTATAAAGTGCAGCTTGCTGTAACTGACCCACAAGGACATACGGCTACATCGCAGCAAACCATTGAGGTAACTGCTGTGGCTCCGAAAGTAGACTTTGATGTGGAACCAGCGGTGGTGATGAAGGGCGAAACTGTGCGACTTACTGACCGCTCACTCTACCGACCTTTACAGGGACAGTGGACGCTGACTAGTGATGGTACAATAATGCAAGGTGACGGACTTAATGTTAGTTTTACACCCGATGTGCCTGGCGTTTATGATGTGACTCTTAAGGCGCACAATGAGGCGGGTAACGGTGAAGCTACTCAAAACCGTGCCTTAGTGGTGTGCAATGCCGATAGCAAAACAGGTCTCAGCTTTTTACCACAAGGCTCAGCCAGTGTGCAACTATCAAAAGTGCCATTGAGTACGGGCGAAAAGTACTTCTCAATTGATTGGTGGATGCGTCCCAGTGCACTACAGTCTGCTTGTAATGGTATTGGTGAGGGACAATCAACCTTTGAACTCTTAACCACTGAGTCTGGTCAAATGCGCCTTTACGTGGATGGCAAATTTGCCAAATCGGATGATGGGTTTGTTGTTGCTAACGAGTGGCATCATTATGCCGTAAGTTTCTTCCAAGGTTCCATCTGTTTCTATCGTGATGGCCTACTCATAAGCCGAGCTGGTTTGCGCACAACAGCCTTGCCCGCTATCAGCACTTTTAGCTTAGGAACTGCAGATGCTCCTATGTGTGGCACGGTGGATGAATTCCGTGTGTGGAGTAATTTTGCCTTCAATGAGAACAAACCCGAAGAGCTGCAAGGCTACATAAACGAACCCATGTCGGCCAGTAAAGTTGCTGCTGCTCAAGCTGAAGGCTTGCAGGTCTACTACAAGTTTGATCAAAACAGTGGTGACGTAAAGGATGAAACATCTAATGCTAACACTGGTTTGCGTAAGGGCTTCGGCCCTGATGGTGATGCTTGGACTAACTCACGTGGTGTATTCTCTCTGAACTTTAATAGTACAGCTGAAGACGTGTCAAGTCGTTACCTTAAAAACTATCAGGCTCCCTTTAGCAACACGGGTGAGGTGTTTAATGATGTTTACGGCTTCCTCTATGGCAATCGTTTCATGACCTTGAGTGATTGGAAACTTGACAACATCGGTAATGATGATAAGTATGGTTGCGTAGCCAAAACGGGAGCTTGTGTTGACACACAGGCCAACAAAGATGATGATTACTTTACCATCAGTACGGGGCAAGATGGCTTTGCTAACAAGTTGCAAAACCATAAGGCTTATCAAACCATCGATTTGCCCGAGGGTGCTTACATGTTTGCCACCGAATATCCTGCCAACTGCGACATGAAGGCTGAAGGATGCTACTTAGTAGTGGCCGAAGGGGATAAACTACCTGACACGGACCAATTGTCAACCTCATTAGGGTATAAGAAGATGGTTGAGCCATCGGTATCATTACAGAATAAAGTGTTCTTTATTTTAACCGAACCGACCACCATCAGTTTAGGTATATTGACCAACATGCAGGACGTTCAGCAGTTCTACATCAAATCATTCATGCTAAAACGTTGTGATGTTACCCCCATGAAAGGCTTAATAGATGGCATAGGTAGTGTAACCATGCCCGATGGTACCATTGCAACCCCATCAACCATCAATGCCCAACGCAGCATTTACGACTTATCGGGTCGTAAGGTGAATGCTCCGGGCAAGGGTGTTTACATTGTAGGTGGCAAAAAGGTGGTGCGTTAATACGCATTACGCTTATGCTTTGCATGCTTAGTTAAAAGGATGCAAAAATGCTTATTAGTAGGTGTTCAAGGTTCAACTTGAGCACTTACTAATTTTGTTTATAGTGGTCATGCAGAATGCAAAGTAATCTCTGTATAAGTGTAATAAGGACTATCAAAATGAGTTTTTTGCACTTTTTGTAAGCAAACTATTGTTTATTTAAAATAAAACTATTACTTTTGCATACGCATTCAGCCGAGAAGGCATTGAATGCATCGGACTTGTAGCTCAGTTGGTTAGAGCAACAGACTCATAATCTGGAGGTCCTAGGTTCAAGCCCTAGCTGGTCCACGCTTCTATTACAGCGACTTACGCCAAGGCGTAGGCCGCTGTTTTTGGTTTCTGCGTAAACAGTGCGTAAACAAACCGAACAGACGAAAATGTTAACGGACCATGAATCCAATATACGCAAAATTCTCAAACGAAATGAAGGTATCTGGTTCTCAGATTTCTAGATGAAAGTTTTAGTGATATTTTTGTTCGTTTATACAGTAGGATTGGGACTTGTCGTATTGTGCCATATATAGCAAAAAGGGACGATTCTTCGCCCCAATTATAGCTTGTATATGGTAGTTATTATATTTATAAGCAAGGTATATTGTTAAGAAACTACCTTAGAATTCAATCACTTACGCTTTTTCAGATATCTCTAGCAAGTTGCCAGCAAATTAAATTATGCCCAAACAATGCAAAGGAAGAGCAATGCCCCTTTGAAATAATACATTGGCAACAAATTTTGGGCAGGTGTATTAATTTGTTATATCAAGTAGCTTTGCTTCATTGTCCTCCTTCTCTGCCATTTGCTGATATTCTTTAATTAATTTTTCAAAGATACGCGTTAAACGTGGGGAGTGGTAACGTGCCTTGTTTCGGTATATTGTAAAGGTTTGTATATGATGTCGCTCGATAGTTCCTCCTTCAAATGGACTTCGTGTTGTCATCCCTCTTCGATTAAATAATGCACAGCGAATCTCAGAATCAATACGGTCATCATTGAAGTGCTCAACAAAACGACAGAACATCTCTGATGGATAGTCTTCGGTTTCTCTAAAGTTACCAAGTATTTGTCCAATTATCATTGGAAAGATGTTGGTTCGATGAGATTGTTTTGCCAATCTCTTCAGTTCCTCAAAATATTCAGATAAGGCATTTTCGTCAACTTCTCCACTAAAGTCAGTACACGGAACTTCATGGTAGTTATGTATGAAACGATATGCCAAATTTGCCATTGTTAATTTTACTTGTGTGTTATCTTGAGAACATTCCTCTTCAAATCCATCATCTGCCTTAAAAACAAGAGCGTATATTTCCATTAATAAAGAGGGCTCTTTGTTGATTTCTTGTATAAGGTGTATTTCATGTGCATTCATATAATGGCGTAGATTGTCATATATGAGAAATTCCATTTGGAGTAATAAAGACTTTAGGGTATTGTCTTTAGGCAAAGAAATAGTCTTAAGTATATCTGAAAATTCGTACATGTGACTTCTTAAAATATCCCAAGCTCCATTTGTTACCATTTCGCATAATACGCGAATTTTAATATCGATAGATATAGTATTTTCATCATTTTTTATTCGAATTATGTGAAGAATTTCTGTATATCTTTTAACTGAGCATAGTTTCCATATAATATTACCATATTTTCCTTCAGGACAACTTAATATGTTTACATCTTCCCAGTATTCCTTTTCTACATCTTTATTTAAAGTACTGGCAAAGTCAGCCAGCGTCTGTTGATATCCTGGAGCAGATAATATAATGGAGATATGTTTTTGAGAAATAGAGTTTAATTCTTCTATCATGGACATATATGCAGATTTCCCCTGTCCTGAATAAACAGAAGAGAAATAACTGTTGACAAATGTTTTACTCAAATCTCCATTGCAGTATTTTTTATAAATCTCACCACGTATGTCTGTCCCATATAAATCAAAAAGTGCATTTGCCACTCCTTCTTTGTATTTGACGGTTTCAGCAAAAGGCCAAACAGCGTCTAATCCTTTTTCATCTATTATTTGTTTGATAATTTTAGCTCTGTTTCCTCTTGTATCCTTATTCTTTTTTAGAAAATCATTATCATAATCCTTATAGTCTGGAGCCTTAATAAGAAAGTTCTCAAAGAGATATTTGTTCTTTATTAAGATGTCATCAGATTCTATCTCGCTTAGTAGCTTCTTAAATGGAACTAATTCCTCTTTTGATAACGCCCAATTAGACTTTTGGTATTGTAAATGCCAATTAATCTTTTCGCGAAGACAATCTGTAATTTCTTCGTTCCCTTTTATCTTGTCTTTGTACTTGCTTATTGCATCCAAAAACATAGTGCGACAACTTCTAAGATAATTATCAAATGATAAATTTACGATTTCCTTAATGTTCTCCACAGAAAATTCGAATGTTGCAAGTAGTAGTTGTACAATAGCTATCACATGAGTGGTGGGTATACTTGGTATGTAATTAGGCGACTCTTTTCTGTTACGCATACGCCATCTAAAGTGTGCATTTGGCATAAAAACTTGTTCTGAAAGTCCTTTTAGCAGCAATACGCATAGTGTTGATATGGTCTTAGGATGTTTGGTTGCACAACTCTTTAGGGTTTCCAAACGAGTTTCAAACGGAGCATACGTTTGGGGTAGTCTGAATCGGTAAATACTCAACAAGGTGTTTATAGGTTTATTTGCATAGTTGCTGTCATTGGGATAAGAGCAAAGGTGCATTAAAATATATGTTGTGTCAAATAAGTATTGTTCATCCCATGCCAAAGCCTCTAATGCAAACAATAGTTCTGTATAATATATTTCGGTTCCAATAATACTAAAATCCTTATGCTTAACATCCATTATCTGATTTAGTAAAGGACTCCCTTTCTTGATATCGTCTTGAATAAATTTTATAAAAGAAGAAGGAGAAGCCTCAACCAGCCATTGGAGATTATGACGGTGTGTCAGATAGCGTTTCAAATCAAAATCCTTGAATTTGTTTTCAATAAAACAGTCTACCCAATCTTTATTATCTTGGATATGACATGGCACTATGGAAAGTAGCGTAAGACTTTGAAAGACTCCTTCTTTTATTCGCCCGGAAAAGGCTTGTTTGTTTTGCCACCAGCGCAAACCTTTTTCGTTCATTTTGTCTTCAGCATCAGGGTCATCGTCTTGTAATACCCATTCTACTACTTCGGCAAATCTATCTAAATGGGATGAGGTAATATAACTGCCTAATTGTCTTAACAAATCAAAGGGTGATTTTATTTTCCATATTTTACCTATTCGAATCAGTGGAGCTTCATCAGCAAATAGTAACGGAGTGATTTCTTCTATATAGTTATCATAATTCTTCTCTGTTATTGATTCTACCAAGTCTTTGTCTCCTTGCCATTCTTCATGCCATTCTCCAAGTAATAAAGCCGGAATAATTAGACGGATATTCTCTGTTGTCTGCCAAACAGAAATCTTATCCGTAAATCCCAGAAGATTTCTCAATACAGATATGTCACGTGTAGAATCTACCGCAAGGCTTCTTGCTTTAGCTTCATTAACACCACTTTCAACAAGAGAACTAATAAAACCTTCTCTGTCTAATCTAGGCAAATGTATAGTACATGCCTCATTATTTTTATCTGATGGACATACACATAAAATAACGGTATGTCCACGAGAAGCAACATAATGAGCATTTTCTTGAATGTCAGTAACGAATATCATACCGTTGCTATTTTCCACGATGTCTTTATATGTCTCGTTATTTGTTGCAACAATGGCACGCTCAGCAAGCACATTACTCTCGTTGATGATGGCAGCAACCACAAAAGCTATTGCTTCTTTTGTAGATGTAGCTTCTACATATAAACAGCATGGTGCATTACAACTCTCTATCACTTTTTGTTTTTCTTTTTCACGACCGGCTAGCAGAATGTTGGTATTTAATTTAATCCTATTGGGTCCCAAAGCCCATTGTTCCCAATATACAGAACTTTTAGTGATGCCCCTATTCCTCAGTTGTTCAATCTGCGCTTTTATATTATTAGTGTCTTCTAGTATTTCTTTGGCAGTAATACATCCTTCTTCCAATTTTAATGCCATGATCTGGTGTTCATATTCTAAAAGGAACGTGTTACACTCTGTATCATTCAGAATCTCTTCCGCCCATAGTCTAAGCAAATCATTTTCTTTTGGATGACGGCCAATAGGCTTATGGGCAATGAAATCCTTTAATTGGGGCAAATATTTTCCCATATGTTTTCCTACAGCATTTTGGGTCTCTGGATTGTTTGTCCATTTATTAACAGCGCGTTTGAAACATAATTCCAATTTTTCTGTCATAGGTTTATGGTTACAAAAACAATCTGCTGGAACAAGGCCTGCAACGTATGAAATTACAAAACTTAATGCAATATCTAAAGTTGCCATTTTCGTAAAGTTTAATTAAAAGATTATTTTTATTTCAGTATTTCTGTTTATCTGGAATTACTCCCCTTATCCCACCTTTCGGATTCTTCACATCACCTTTGTATCTTGGGATAAGGTGCACGTGTACATGAAAAACAGACTGTCCTGCAGCTTCGTTTACATTTACGCCGATATTATAACCGTCAGGATGAAAACGATGGTCTTTCACTATATATCATAGATGATTATATATTCTTATAGTCGTATCGCCAGTCGTCAATTACATTATCTGGAGCATAATTCACCCTACTTATGCTGGTGAATTATGGTATTCCAAAGTTTATCATTAGCGATAGCTCATGTCACAATATTTGTGCTCACCATTTGTACAAAATCATACAATGATGAGATTTGTTTAATGTCACATCAAAATCACGCAACAACGTGTTACTTTTGTGGTTGGTAAATATATCTAAGTTCATTTTTTACTTCTCCTATATTTTTGATTGCTTGCATTGGGATGCTCGGGATTGGTCATCTCAAGATAACCAGCCTCGACAAGAGCCATGATGTATGTTTGGATATTTTTACTATGGTATGTCACACCGGCCCTTTCAAGAATTTCTTTGCTGCTACGTGGTACGCTGCAGAAGTTTACTATATCCCTTTGTTTATTTGTTATTTTATGATGTTTAGTGTCAGAGTCAGCATTGAAAGTGTCAGAGTTGGTGCCTAAGCCGGTGTCAGAGTATCTATGTTTAGTGTCAGAGTCAGCATTGAAAGTGTCAGAGTTGGTGCCTAAATCGGTGTCAGAGTGTCCAAGTTTAGTATCTAAGTTACCATTGACTTGGTTACCATCCGGTCTATTTATAGTAATTACAAACTCGTTAGTTCTATCATTGTTGGTGAATGCAACTTTCATATCTTCAGATAAGGCACGAAGCATACCACTACCTGCTCCTGTGTAGGGGAGCAAATGGATGGCATTTGTGAAGAGGAACATATTGCGTGGCATGGATGTACCTACAACAATATCATCCACGCTAAGCCCATTAGGGAGAATTCCAGGGCTGTGTATCTCCACCCTGTCATCAAAGATGAATATACGGATAGGAGCAGTCGCATTCAGCGAGCGATGTACCAAAGCATTTACGGTGAACTCAACAAGGCTGATGTATGGAATCTCCAATACTCCTTGCGAGTTAAACTCTTTCCCAACTTGTATATGGCGCAAGTTCCGTGTGAAGAAATCCATAATAGTTTCAAACTGATGAAGCAGATTTCCTTCAATGTCGGCATCATTCACCTTATCACGAAATTGTGTACCTCCAAGATTGTTTCCGACAAAGCAAATGCACTTTGCTGTCATTGCAGGAAGCCAACGCTGAGTGTACTTGCCAAACAGCAACATTGCAGCCACTGTGATTTTTCCATCGGGTCGGATGAAACGTAGGTTACGAAACAGCTTCTCCCCATCGTGCCCACTAGCGATAGCAGAACAGACTGTATCTAAAGAGGTTTCGCGGAATGTATCACCCACCAAACCTTTTCTCACCAATACTTTTTCAAACTTGTTGCTTAAAAAGGTTTTGATGGTATTCTCGTCCAAGTCCTTAATCGTAGCATCCCGAATCCCAGCTTCATCAGGCGAGAAACTGCCACAGTCGGTCATCATCTCGGCAAGTTCGACATTATCGAATACCTTGCGCTTGTCGGCACCATTCTTCACCCACACAATACCCCGATTGTCATGGTAAGGCTTATTCACTCCTTCTTTAATATGAGCTACAACAAGGCTTCCGCCATCCACGGAAATAGTTTCTACATCAACAAGGATGGCAGGAACAACATTTTCTGATGCGATGTTGCTAAGTGTGTTCGTGGTTTCCTGTACTTCCAGATATGACAAAGGATTGAGACTGCCAGTTTTGTCCTTCACACCAACGACCAATGTTCCACCACGTGCATTGCTGAATGCCACCAATTCGCACCCGATGTCGTAACTGTCAAGAAGCCGTTCTTTGAACTGCATCTTACTGACCTCGCCAGACTTTATCTGTTGGATAATATCTATTTCATTCATTTTTCAAGTGTTTTTGGTTGAGCAGTCTACCTGGATCAATATTCAAAGCTTCTGCTATTCGCAAAAGGTTTCTTGCGTCAGGCTGCATGGTATTCGTCACCCATTTGGAGACGGTGGCCCTGTCTTTTCCTAATTGCTCTGCCAGCCACTTACTACTTTTTTGCTCTTCGGCAAGCACAATCTTCAGCCTGTTAATCATTTCATTTTCCATAAAAGACATTCCTTTCGGTGTAAAGGTACAAATAAGCCCAGAGAATCAAGATGAAATATATCAAAAAAGAGCATTTATACAACAAATAATTGGTTATAACGTCAATAAGAAATCTACATCTACTAATAACCTTATTTTGTCACAAAAACACAAGGTACTTACGATAACAATATAGCTTATGAAAAGCAAAAAGGGTACTTACCATAACTCCGGATGGCAAACTGGCTGTTTCATCCACCTGTTTCTGCGTAAACAATGCGTAAACAAACGGTTTCAGTTATGGGTATTTAATGAGTTTTATAAGAAATAGTGAAATTCATAACTACTTGATATTCAATCAATATTGATCAAATAAACTATCGTAGAATATCACTTTTACAGACTCATAATCTGGAGGTCCTAGGTTCAAGCCCTAGCTGGTCCACGCTTCTATTACAGCGACTTACGCTTCGGCGTAGGCCGCTGTTTTTGGTTTCTGTGTAAACAATGTGTTTGAGTTGGAGATGTTTACGCTGTGATGTACATGCTATTTTTTAGTCGTGATGGATTGACGGCATGAATTAAATCTGCTACCTTTGCATTACCAAAAAGTGCCAATATTGGCAAAAATAAGGAATGACATGGAAGAGATAAAAAGAGACAGATACCTTAAGCAGTTAATAGATAGCCAGCAAAACGGCTATATATCGATATTGTATCTTTGCAGAAATTATTAGTCTTATGGAAGATAAAGATTTCAATCGAATAAAGGTTGTTCTCGTTGAGCACAAGAGAATAGCTCGATGGCTATCAGAAGCATTAGGCAAAGATCCTGCAACTGTCAGCAAGTGGTGTACCAACACTACACAACCATCACTTGAAACCCTATTCAAAATTTCAGAACTATTGCAAGTACCTGTACTGGAACTTATCAAGAAACAGAATATATAGAATATGACCGAACAAGAATTACAACAATATCTGCTTTCCAAATATCCAAAGGAAAACGAGGAGTGTGAATGGAAAGAATTCAAGAACATGAAGAATGACTTCAACGGAAAAGAGAAGGATGATGTCATTTCTTATGTTTCCGCCTTGTCGAATATGGAAGGCGGACATTTGGTTATCGGTGTTGTTGACAATACTTTGGAGATTGTCGGTACTAACACATACAACTACGACAGACAAAAAGCAAAGCTCAGAATGACAGATTTGTGCGCCAACTTACCATCTGAAGGATTGCTGGTTGAAGAATTCATCACGGACGACTCGCACAAGACGGTATGGGTAATTCATGTTCCAAAACACATGAAGCGTCGTCCTGTATATGCACACAGCAAGGCATGGCAGAGGTTGGACGATTCGTTGGTGGAATTGACAGATTCTCGCCTTAATGTAATACTTGACGAGCAAGATTCTGCATACGATTGGACAGCACAAGTCATCAAGGACGCAACGATAGACGACCTTGATTCCGATGCTATCATGCTTGCTCGCGAGGGCTATAAGCAACGCTATCCAAAGTTTGCAAAGGAGTGTGACTCTTGGAGTGATAAAGTGTTTCTTGATAAGGCGTGTTTGACCATAGACGGAAAGATTACGAAAGCCACACTGTTACTTGTCGGCAAAGAGGAAAAAGCACATAAACTCAATCACATTGCGCAGATTGTATGGAAATGCTTTCAAGACGGACAAACCTTTGGTGACATCTACACTATACCTTTCATACGAACCACGAGTGAGTTGCTGAATAGAATAAGAAACTATCGGTTCAAAATATATCCAAAGAACTCGCTTATCCCTGCCGAAGTATGGAAATATGACACAGAGAGTATTCTTGAGGGGCTTCACAATTCAATAGCTCATCAAAGGTACGAAAGCGACGCACGAATCATTGTCACAGAGGACAAGGACAAACTGACGTTTCAAAATGACGGCTACTTCTTTGAAGGAAACTATAGCCAATATATAACCGGTGAGAAAACACCAAGGCACTATCGCAACCCTGCACTGGTAAAAGCTATGGTGAACATCAAGATGATTGATACCCAAGGCTATGGTATTCACAAGATGTTCGTGAGCCAAAAGGAACGTTATCTGCCAATGCCTGATTATGACAAATCAACAGCAACAGAAGTTGTCTTGACCTTGCCTGGTACAGTTATTGATGAGAATTATAGTCTCTTACTATTAGAAAACAAAAATCTGTCTCTTACAGATGCTGTACTTTTAGACTCCGTACAGAAAGGCAAGCGCATATCGCCAGAAGCTATTGCCATGCTCCGCAAGCGCAAACTGATAGAAGGTCGTTTACCACATATCTTCATAGCAAAGGATATTGCCCAAGTAACAGACCAGAAGATAGAATATTCCAAGCACAAGGGATTGGATGACAGGAAATGCGAGGCATTATTGCTTGATTCGTTGAAGGATCATGGTTCGTTGACGAAACCTGAAATAGTGCGTCTGCTTTGGGATGTGCTACCAGACCAACTTGATGACAAACAGAAGGAATATAAAATAAACAATATTTTGCGTAAACTTAGAAAGGAAGGAAAAATCAGCAATACTACTATTGCTGGCAACAAATCAACTTGGGCGCTTGTAAATGGCTAAAATTTACAAGCACTTACATGGTTTTACACGCGGTTTTTACTTGCAATAGAGGAAGTACCCATAACGTAAGTACCTGATTATCTGATTTTATTGTTATACAGTGAGAGCTTGTAAGAAACAGAAAATTCCGTGAGGTTCCTGCACATAAACCCTCAAAACAGACTCTTATTATGGAAGACATTCAAGAGAAATACAACCATCTTCTCCAGCAGAATGAGGCTATTCGTCAAGAAAACGAAGAGTTGAAATTGCTTCTACATGCGCACGGCATTGAATATAAGCCCAAGCATGCAGAAGAGAAGGATGGTGTATATTCACCCTTCACTTTCCCATATGTCAAACTTTCCATAGAGGAGCGTGTCGCCATTTTTCATTCCTTGTTCAAGGGCAGAGAAGATGTGTTTGCGCGAAGAT
>URDV01000022.1 GCA_900546605.1 uncultured Prevotella sp. | reverse complement strand
AGGTTATGCGTATGTATCCGATTACGTTCAAAGAGTATCTGTGAGCCAGCGATTCCCAGACATTCAATTTTATTGAACAGATAGAACAGCCAGAGAAATTGCCTCTTATTATACTTGACAAGTTGAAGTCTGAATACCGCAGATATATGGTGTCTGGAGGAATGCCAGAAGCTGCCGTGAGTATGCTTGAAAATCAGGGAATGCAAGCTGTGGACGACATATTGCAAGGCATATTAGACTTGTATGAACTTGACTTTGCCAAGTATGCAGAACCTCGCGAAATACCACGCATTCATGCCATCTGGCACTCGCTTCCATCTCAACTTGCCAAGGAAAACCGTAAGTTTATCTACAAGGTTATAAAGAAAGGAGCAAGAAGCCGTGACTACGAGGATGCTTTGCTGTGGCTTGAAGACTCTGGTATGATATATCGGGTGAATGCTGTGTCAAAACCAGGAATGCCGCTGAGTGCTTACGAAGAACCAGACATATTTAAAGTTTATGCCAGTGACTGCGGATTGTTGCGGCGTTTGGCTGGGCTACCAGGAAGCATCGTCATTGACCCGACAGTCAACTACACCGAATTCAAAGGCGCAATGGCAGAAAATGCCGTATTGCAAAGTCTGTTGCCTTCATATGGTTCAATGCCTTACTATTGGTCTTCGGAAGGCAAAGCAGAGATAGAGTTTCTGTTACAGCGAGAGGATGAGATAATTCCGGTTGAGGTAAAGGCCGAAAATTGTGTCAGTGGAAGAAGTATTGTTGTTTATAATGAACGTTATCAGCCCCAAAACCGCATACGTTTCTCGTTTCTCAATTTACAGCAAAACTGTGGGATGCTTGCATGCCCTTCACCTTTAGCAGAATGGTCCATGAAATGGTTGCTCAAATAATTGTCAAGCAAAAGTGATTCGTTTCGCCTTTCATGATCTTTCACTACAAAGATAAAACATAAAAGAGAGGAATCCTCAAATCTCCCTATTACTGGGGAGTAAGGATTCCTCTCTCTGTATTTATTTGTAATAAATCAGGACTTGTAATAATATAAAAATTACAAGTTAGGATTCATCTCAGTCCACTTATCAACAGCAGGAACGATACCGAGTTCTACGATTTCGTCACGCATCTTGCAAAGGTGCTCGTATGACTTAGCGAGAGAAGCCATTTCATCGGGAGTACCTTGGGGTTCAGTGAAGTGAACACCCGTCTTGTCGATAGTAGTAGGCATAGCCATCATTACGTTCTTGAAGCCACACTTGTCGCAGTTAACGTAGCAACCTGCGGGCAAAGTGAAGGGTTCGCCACCCATAGCAGCCTCAATCATCTTAACAGCGTTGTAGGCAGGGCTTTGGAAAGAGCTACGGCCACGAAGCTTGATGATGTTTGAACCACCCTGTACGGTGTGGTGCTTAATCTCTTCCCAACGTTCAGCAGAGAGACCCATTTCAGAAAGGGGCTTGCCGTCAACCTTCACTTGTGAAGCGAATACAGCCATTTGTTCACCGTGGCCACCATAAGTGTGAGCACCTGTTACCTTGTCTTGCTGTACGCCAAATTCGAGGGCGAGAGCTTGTTGCAAACGAGTTGAGTCGAGAGCAGCGAGTGAAGTAAGTTGGTTGGGCTTCAAACCTGAGTGGATAAGAGCTGTAAGAGCAGTTACGTCAGCAGGGTTGAAGATAACTACTACGTGTTCTACATCGGGGCAGTACTTCTTAATGTTGTCACCGAACTCAGCAGCGATCTTGCAGTTACCCTTGAGAAGGTCTTCACGAGTCATGCCATCCTTACGGGGAGCACCACCTGATGAAATGATGTACTTGGCACCAGTGAAGGCAACTTCAGGATCAACAGTGTAGGTTACGTTTACACCAGGGAAGGCACATTGTTGAATTTCGTCGAACACACCATGAACACCTGGCTCATAGATGTCATAAAGACAAATGTTGGGAGTAAGACCGAGCATCAATGCGCTCTGTACCATGTTTGAACCAATCATGCCGCCTGCACCGACAATCAAAAGCTTTTCGTTTGATAAAAATGCCATAATATTTTTACTTTTAAAAGTGTTTGTTTCGTTATGTCTGGAGGGTATCCAGTTTCCGACCGCAAATGTACAAACTTTCGCGCAACTTACCATTGCTATTTGCACAAAAAAATAAGGATATTATATCACATTCTATTTACCACGGATACGAAACCTTATGGGCAAAGTGAAATAAACTGGTATTTTTTTACCATTAAGTTTTGCTGGACTAAATTTGCCCAACATTTTTACTACACGCACAGCTTCTTTATCCATTTCGGGATGTAAACCTTTTATAATATATGCGTCGCTTACCTTACCCTTTGTGTCTACTACGAAACGAACTACTACAGCACCTTGTATATTGTCCTTGACCAGTGATTGAGGATATACTGTATTGTCTTTTATGAAAGCAAAAAGGGCAGACATACCTTTTTTGTATGTTGCGGGCACTGTGGCTGACGCATTATCAATTGGTTTCGTTTCATCATGTTGTTGACAACATTCTGTGCAGTTATTACGGTTAGCTGCATGAAGCGCGATAGGCTGTATAAACATAAATAGTGCTCCTACCAGTAAAGTAAATAAGCGTTTATACGAAACAAGTACGTTGATAGTATTTTTGTTTTTCATGAATATTGGGTTAAAGTAAAGTGTTCAGTTCTAAGTAGATAAGTTGGCATTCAAATATGTAACATAGATGAAGCAAAAGTACAGAACTGAACACTCTAAAAATGAATAATTAGTCAACTATTAGCATTACATCGCCAAACGGACCGAACTTGTAGTCGTGTTTCAATGCTTCACTGTAAGCATGCATTGTGTAATCGTAATTACCAAAGGCTGCGGTGAGCATGAGCAGTGTTGAATAAGGTAAGTGGAAGTTAGAGAGCATGGCATCTGCTACATGGAAGTCGTAGGGCGGAAAGATGAACTTGTTGGTCCAACCTTCAAATTCCTTGATACGATTATCGGTACTGCACGAAGCCTCAAGTGCACGCTGCACAGTGGTGCCAACGGCCAACACCTTGTGTCCCTCGTCTTTGGCCTTATTTACCAGGTGGCAGCACTCAGCATTCACAAACATTTGCTCTGAGTCCATTTTATGCTTCGTAAGGTCCTCAACATCGGTGTTGCGGAAATTGCCTAAGCCACAATGCAAGGTAATAAAAGCGTTTTCGATGCCTTTTATTTCCATACGCTTCATCATTTCGCGTGAGAAGTGCATGCCTGCTGTAGGTGCTGTTACAGCTCCTTCGTTACGGGCAAAGATGCATTGGAAGCGTTCCAAGTCCTCAGGCTCACTTTCACGACCTACAAAACGAGGTATGGGAGCCTCGCCAAGTGCATAGAGTTGGCGTTTGAACTCATCGTGATCGCCATCATACAAAAAACGCAGTGTACGGCCACGACTTGTAGTATTATCAATTACTTCGGCCACAATAGAGTTGTCTTCGCCAAAGTAAAGTTTATTACCTATACGTATTTTGCGCGCGGGGTCAACTAATACATCCCACAAGCGCAATTCCTGATTCAATTCGCGCAACAAGAACACTTCAATGCGTGCTCCTGTTTTTTCTTTGTTACCATAAAGTCGTGCTGGAAACACCTTGGTGTCGTTGAACACGAACACATCCTCCTCGTCAAAGAAGGTGAGCAAATCCTTGAACATAAGGTGTTCAATATCCCCTGTTTTGCGGTGTAACACCATCATACGGCATTCATCGCGATGAGGAGCAGGATATTGTGCTATCTTCTCTTCAGGAAGTTTGAATTTGAATTGTGAGAGTTTCATATATATTGTATGTGGAGAAATGTGTAGATTTTTATTCTATATTTTTTCCGTTGTAGCAGGTTGATGACTTTTTATTTCGTGTTCAAAAGCCTCCAACGTGAAGCAACGACTTATGTTGAATGCGCCCACCCTTGTGCGACGTAGAGCAGTTAAATGAGCTCCACTATTTAAAGCTATGCCAATATCACGTGCCAAGGCTCTAATGTAGGTTCCCTTTGAACATACTACACGCAAGGTAATAAGGTGATGTTCTAAATCACATTCAGTCATTTCAATTTCATCAATGCGCAAAGGTTTAGCACGCAATTCAACTTGCTCACCATTGCGTGCCATATCGTATGCACGTTTACCTTCAACCTTGCAAGCCGAAAACGCTGGAGGAACTTGCATAATGTCGCCCTTGAACTGTTCAAGCGCGGCTTCAATAGCCTCTTGCGTAATATGCTCGGTAGGATAAGTTTGATCAATAGGATGCTCTAAGTCAAAACTGGGAGTTGTAGCTCCTAATTGTAATGTAGCATAATACTCCTTTACCCCAGCTTGCATCTGCTCAATAAGTTTTGTGGCTCGCCCAAGGCAAATAACCATTACACCTGTTGCTAAAGGGTCAAGTGTGCCAGCATGTCCTATTTTTATTTTGCGTCGCCCTATGGCTCGGCTTAT
Source organism: uncultured Prevotella sp. (assembly GCA_900546605.1). Lineage (GTDB taxonomy): Bacteria > Bacteroidota > Bacteroidia > Bacteroidales > Bacteroidaceae > Alloprevotella. The sequence goes on along the minus strand of URDV01000022.1, from coordinate 10,671 downwards.
GAGTCCACGCACACGTGCCACAAGTTGAAATGATGTCATGTGCAGTGGTTTGTCAAAAGCCATAATCAGGGGTATTACTCCTCCTGCTATCGGGTTGCCATCAGCCGTGGGCAGTTCTGGGTTACTAATGAACTGATGTAGCACATCCATACTGCTAAAGTTCACTGCTCCATTAGTTGCGTTAGCTTCAACCACACCACATTCGTTCAAGGCCGCGGTAGGCACAATGTAGTCTGTAACGATTTCTTTTTTAGCCATGCGCGCGTATTACTTCACCAATGAGTAAATGAGCGTAACCACACCAGCTAAAGCACAGTAGTAAGCAAAATATATAAGCTTGCCTCGCTTAACAATACCAATCATCCATTTGCAAGCCACACAGCCTGAAATAAAGGCTGCAACAAAACCTACAGCAAGGGGTAACATGCCTATTTCGCCACCAAGGTCTTCACCCTTCAGCATTTTCAACACATCGAGCAAGGCTTCACCCAGAATGGGAGGAATCACCATTAAGAATGAAAATTGCGCCATACTGGCCTTTTTATTACCAAGCATCAAACCTGTAGCAATGGTTGTGCCCGAACGGCTCAAGCCAGGCAACACGGCCAATGCTTGTGACAAACCAATAATAAAGGCATCACGCAACGATATGTTTTCGCGCTGACGCGGACGTGCTAAATAAGAAAAAGTGAGCAAAGCTGCCGTCAGTAGCAAGCATATACCTACTACCATAAGTCCAGAACCAAATATTTCCTCAACCTTGTCTTTAAAGAAAACACCAACAATACCAATAGGTATCATTGACACCACGATGTTTAACACATAACGTTGGTCAGGGTTCAACCGGTTAAGGCCCTTGCCATTCGGATTTAAAGAGCCGAAGCTACCCTTTATGATATTAACTATTTCGCTACCTAAAATAACGAGTGTACTCAACACGGTTGCCACATGTACAGTTATGGTAAAGAGCAAATTACTCTCACCGTCAACACCAAACAATTCTGAAGCTATGGCCAAATGTCCGCTGCTGCTTACGGGCAAATATTCAGTAAATCCTTGCAGCAACCCCATCAGCAGGGCTTGTATAGTGTTCATGCTTCTGTTTCGTTATTAGTGATTTTGTCTGTTTTGGGTTTGCGAATGATGGCATACACCATAAATAGGTAGCCAAACAAGCACACGGCAGGAGCCACCTTAATGTGTTGTGCATTAAAGATGGCGGGGTCAAATGTTGTTTCAGTTGAACCTGAACCCGACATTAAAATCATACCGATAATTACGACTGCCATGCCTATGGCCAAAAGAATGAAGTTCATGCGGTCGAAAGCAAAAACCTTCTTTGCGGTTTGTTTCATACTATATATATGTGTTTGTTTATTAGCTAAATTTTCGACTTCATTAGTAGGCTATTATGTTGAGAGTTTACTGATGAAGCCTTTAAGTCAACGTAACCTTTTAGTTTTTATGCATTACTGAACGTATACATCGCCACCGCGCATGCGCAAATGATGGTTCACCGATAAGTAAGCCGACCATGCAGTCAAGCAAATGCCACACACTAACACACACCCCAAGGTAAAAATCCACACCTCAGGCGTAATGAGTTGATTAATGTAAATGTCGCCTGCCCCTGCTTCAAACTGCAAATAATAAATGCCCGCTCCCAGCAAGCCACCTGCTATAATGGCAGCCACTACGCCTATGCGCAATGCTTGGGCTATGAAGGGACGACGTATAAAGCCCCAACTGGCGCCCACCAATTTCATTGTGTGTATGCTATAACGTCTTGCATACACATTCATGCGTATAGTGTTGTTGATGAGCGAGAACGAAACCAAGGCCAATAACGCTGCTACCACAAGCAGTCCCAAGCCAATGGCAGGAATAGTACGATCAAGACTCTGCATAATGTCACGTGGATAGTTCACCTCAACCACTCCTGGCAAGCTACGCATGCTACGCTCGTAGCGACTAATGGAGTCGACATTGGCATAATCATATTTCAGATAAACCTCAAACTCTGCAGGCACAGGTGATGTGCCTTCAAATGTGCCTATGTCACCCCCCATCACTTCATTCATGTCGCAAATGCCTTGCTCCTTCGATATGTAATTTACCTGACGTGCATAAGGAGCATGGCGCAGTGCTGTGAGCGTTGCTGCTTGCTGTGCGGGTGCTATACTATCGCTGAGCATAACCTCAATGGTAAGCCCCTCGCGCAACTGACGACTATAATTATTACCTACACTAACAAATAGCACAACAATGCCTAAAAGCACAAGTACCAATGTGGTGCTAATGCATGTGGTAAATGTACCAAAACGACCCGCTGTACGTATCTTTTTATGTGGTTTGCTCATGATTGATTGCAATTTTTGTGTATTCTATGGCTAAATTCGTACAAATATACTACAAAAACGGATTAGCTACCCATCATTACACATTAATTAACGCTATACCGACAAATGAAAGCTATTTATTGGCGTTGTCATGCAACATTAAAAAACGTGCAACTAAAACATATCCAGCCCTAAAAAGGCCACACATAGGTTTTAGCTACACGCTTTGTTTACACTCATGTAAATATCATGAGTTGTAGAATAATAGCTTATGCCACATGGCTAATCTTTGATATACTCACTCCAATCAACCAAGCGCATATCTCCCTTGCGCCGATAAGTGTCGTGCATAGCAAACGCTGCCGACAACACATGATGCGTGTGTCCGCCATAAGCTCCTGCCAAACGCATGTACTCACGCAGTATAGGACGATAGTCGGGGTGGGCTATAGCTATGAGTGCTTCAGCCTTTTCGAGTGCAGACTTATTACGCAAATCGGCCACACCATATTCTGTAACGATCGCATCAACGTAGTGTTCGGTGTGGTCAATGTGTGAACAAAAGGGAACAATGCTACTAATGCGTCCATCCTTGGCCGTAGAGCCACAAGTGAAGGTAGCTAACATAGCATGACACGTAAAGTCGCACGACCCACCCACACCATTCATCATACGTGTTCCGCCCACTTTGGTGGAATTTACATGTCCGTAAATATCAACCTCGATAGCTGTGTTAAGCGAACATAAGCCCAAGCGCGCTATGATTTCAGGACAGTTAGATATTTCAGACGGACGTAGCAACAAACGACCACGATAGTCATTCATATTATTATAAAGGTCTTGCAAATGCTCAGGACTAAGCGTTAAAGCACCTGTTGAAGCAGAAATTACACGTCCTTCTTTAATAAGTCGCATGGGCTGCTCTTGTAGCACCTCGGTGTATATACTAAAGTTGGGCACTTCTTTCGATTCACCTAATGCACCTACTACTGCATTCGCTCCACTGCCCACACCACTCTGCAATATTAATTTGTTACGGAACACATACCCCTTGTCCATGTTCCACACCAGGAAGTCGGCCGTGTGGTGTCCTATGGCACGAGTTACATCATTTGAGGGCGACATAGGACGGGCCTCGTCAGCCAAATGCGTCATCACAAAGCCACGCACCTTATCAGGTGACACCTCTATGTAAGGTAACCCTATGATTTCAGTGGGATGAGTGATGCGTATAGGCGCACGAAACCATGGGTCTTCAATCTCATATATATCGTGCATACCTATAATGCGCGAACTATGCCATGTGTTCAACTCAATGAACACACCTTTTTCAGCTAATCGGCAAATGGTAGGAGCAATGCCTATGCCTGCAGTAAGATAAATACGCAACTTACCACGCACCTCTTGCACATCACATGCTTCGATAATGCCCCATGTAATACGCCCCGTAAGTCCCTGGCGTAAGTGTGATGCATTGTCAGACAAATTAAGATCGGTGTATCGCACATGCCCTGTGTTATAAGCTTTACGCATTTCTGCATTTACACTAAAGGGCAAACGGCGATCAACGGCATCAGCTGCAGCCAATTCACCATCACAACTGGCTCCTATTGAGGCTCCCGTCACCACGTCTACCTTAAATGGCCTTCCTGCCTCATGTTCCTTACGAGCACGCGCTGCTAAGGCTGGGGGTATGACCTTAGGTGAACCTGCAGGGCCAAAACCGCCTACGGCCAGGAGGTCTCCATTATTTATCATAGCAGCTGCTTCGGCTGCCGTTATTTCGGGTATTATCATAGTCTTGCTGGTTAATACGGCTGCAAATATACAAAAAACATTGCATACTCCTTTTAAGTATGCAATGTTTATTGGCAATTATGAATATTCTTGCAAGTATTCTATAACTGTATCGGTATGCTAATAGCTTAGTTTATGTTACTAATCATTCTCGCTATAAAACGTTTCGGATGACCATGTGCGTTCCATCGACTTGTCATTTTCATCAACATTTTCATTGTTAGTTACGGGAAAACTCGTGGCCAACATTTGTTGTGTTCGCAATTGCATTGAATTACTTCGCGGAATCATATATTTTCTCTTTCTCATAACATTTGAATAATTGAGAAGTTGAACAGTTAAGAAGATAAGGAGAAAGTTTTAACTCTGCCAATGTTTTAACTCTGCCAATGTTTAAACTTCAACCTATCGTTAATTCCTCACTCCTAAACCTTTCTCCACCCTTCAACTTCTCTACTTTCCTTATTTTACCATCACTTTTTGTCCGTTTACAATGTAAAGCCCTGATTTAAGCGGATGCTGCACACGTCGGCCACTAAGGTCATAAACCTCTACAGGCTGGGCTATAGCGTTAGTTTGTGGCATAACAGCCGTTATAGCACCCCCATCATGCAACACTTGCAAACGCTGCGCTGCGGCTGCACCACTTGGCTTAAGATAACAACGGAAAGCCGTTACCTTGCCTTGGGCTGTAGTAATGCCAAAGGCTGCACCATCAGCCGTAAGTTTGTAGCAGCCAGCTCCAATGGGAGTGTTAATGAACGAACCTATCAGCGTAGCATTACCATCATTTGTATCAAAGGTGCTTGCTGTTATATACGCATTTTCCTTTTCAATGTTCCACTCAGTTACCTCATCAGGGCAATAAACCAAGCATGGCTGACCTGCTGCATTATCGTCAGTAACTGAAGTGAAACTGATGGTATTGCTATTCATTGATGCATATTGCTCCAAGCGTGCCCCCGCACCAAAGTCAGACACATTCACAGCAAAGGGCAAACATACACTATTATAACCAGCCGTGCCTGAACGATGGTAACTTAAGCTTTGTGCCGTAAAGTTCGTGGGAGTGTAAAAGTCCAATTTATCAGTTATCACCACATGGTAAGCCGTGTTGTCATTGCCATTCACCACATTCGTAGCTTGCACAAGTGCTGAGGGCAAATTGCTACTTTGCACGTCACTGGTCTGAATCACAGCTATAGCATTGCCTACAAGCACAGGCAAGGTTTGCGCAGTGCCATCGGTGTACACTGTGTTACTCTTGTCAGCCGTCAAAGCATCAGCATGATACACCTTAAGAGCATAAGTAGTAGCACCAGCTGTAGGCAAAGTAATGTCTGTTCCATCAGGTTGAGCCACCTTTATAACCATAGTCTGTCCGCTCAGTTTGTCGGCCACTGATTGTGGCAGTACAAACGAATTGCAGTTGCTAAAGTAAAGCAAATTACCTGCAGCATCATACACCTTATATCCCACAGCACCATTGCCATTCATAGTGATAGTGTTGCCACTACGCGTGTAAGTGTAACCACTGGCATAATGTCCATCAGTATAGTCAGAATAACTACCTACATCACCACATTTGCCCACAGCATCTGTATCACTAAAGTCTGAGCGTAAAATAAGGTTTCCAGCAGCATCGTAAAGGTAATTTCCCGCATGGTCTTGCGCAGGCTCATGCTTAATGTGGTTCTCAATAAAGAGCAAATTACCCTTAGGCTTAGCATACTGTTGCATATGCGCCTTGGCTTCGTCAATCATTTCTTGTGTACAATTGGTATAATAATCACCATAGTCGCCAATACAACGCGTGTTGAACGGAACAAAGAAGCCATAAGCTTGGAAGAATTCACTAAGGTCCTCCTTAACAATGTCGCTCACCTTTGTAGCAAATTTCAAGAAATCTTGCGAAGCAGGTACGGGGTTACTTTTACTCCCCTTGCTATGATTCATAGGGTCTTTGCGCAACTGACGGAACAATTCGCAGAAGAGTCCTGGGTGATGCCCTGCCACCTCATAATAAAGGTAAAGTTTAAGATAAAGCGTATTACGATCCCAAAGGTTATAATCGTGCCAACTTGTACCAGCAGCATAAAGATCGGCCACATCTTTAAATTTGCGTTCATTCAAGCGTGTTGATGTTTTACCATTTAGGTGTACAACTGCTTGTGAAAATAGGTTGTTCGAAATTTCGGTACACCCTATCATGTTAATCAAGTTTTGATGAATGTGTCCTACCTCATGGGATGGTCCCCAAAGCGATCCACCACCAGCCGACATCTTGTCGTAACTAAGAATCTCGCCCAACGTGCTTTCGTTGTAATACGTACCAAAGCTTGACGCAAACATATAATTATAAGTACATGAGTAGAATCCCAACACGTTGTGCCAGCGATCTTTGTACTCGTTCACAGCCATAAGCGAATGTTGTACGTCTACCATCCAGTCCCAGAAGTCGACTATCTCGCGCATCTTTTCAGGAATGGTTTCTTTGGTCAGCGTACTATTCATTTGATAAATAACGTTGCGTCCCTTCATCATAGCAAAAGGTTTGCTAAACATGCCTTTAGCCACCATTTGCTTCCAAGCCTCGTTGGTGTTAATACCCTCGCGAGTAGCATCAAAGTAACCATCCACTTCACCCCCTTCAATGTGTATAGGCAAGTCAGGGTAGTCACGCCACTTTTTGCTATCGGCAGCATCACTTGTAGTTACCTCATAGTTCACATACAAAGCAGCATCATTATCCACATTCACAATGTTCAATCCCTTGCTAAGCTGCGTACTTGTGCCTTGTTCATCACTTTTTGGCACTTGTCGTAGGTGTATGCTTGCACCTTCAGGAATATCGGCTCCCACAAACACGTATACCACATTGTTCATTTTGCCCCATATACCCGTAGGATTGCTCAAGCGCGTGTAAACATACCCCATATTAAGGATGCCATTCCAAGTATCAGGATTGGTGTAAGGTTCCACATTGCGCACACGGAATATTTTTTCCCAATCAGCCCATGAGTTATTCTTTACCTTAAGTGTCATCTGCTGCAAAACAGCTGAAGTTAGACCTTTTTCGGTCATAGCTGCTTTAAGTTCATCATCACTCATAGCTTGATATGTGGGCTGCAAAGTGGTGCAAGCAGCATCACTAAACAATGCACTTAACGCAGTAGCATAAGTACTGACCGAAGCTATTTCATTTTTATTCAAATTATATTGTGCCTTAGCCTCGGCCAATTGGTCCTCAGTTATATTAGCCAATTCAAAGCTCCAAACCGAACCTGTTGCTGCCACATCGTCAAAAGTACTCCATATAATAGCACGCGTACCTGAACGGTGCAAACACCTATTAGGCAAACTCGTTGGACGGAGTTCCCAATAACTGCCATACTTATTATAAGAGGACAAAGCATTTATTTTGTATCCACCTTCAGAAGCTGTAGTTTGGTTATAAATTTGTGTGTCATAATTGGCAAAGCCCACATAATGATTCGTCAAAACATTCTTTATTTGGTAATATCCCTCTTTACCATCAACAGTCTCCAGTTTCCACACCTGATTCATTTTATCAGTGTTACGTCCCACAGACTCCTCTGCACCTGATGTAAGGTTCTCTGTTAACACACTACCATCCGTGTTACGAATCACAATATAGTTGGTAGTGGTGATACTGTTTAAGCGTCCCGCTTTTTTATCGCAAAAAACCTTTATGTTATCATCAGTAATGTCCTCTGCTTTTTCAAGCACCCAGTCGCAACCACAATAATCATCTGCATTCACATCCCAACCCACCAGCACATGATAGGTAGTTTGATAATGAAGCCCTTTATCTTTAAAATTTGCATTTTCACAAAGGTTAATATAATTTTCTCCAGCTGCATTATCAGGATTCCACCGAACATAGAACACCTTTGCATTCCCTGTATTTTTATAGTCCAGATACTTTTGCGTATAAACATTTTTAAATTGGAAGCCTGCACCATTGCTCTCCACCAACCATACTTGTCTATACGCATCATCACCTGTTTTAGCTTGTTCCATACGGCAAGTGCCATTTTTATCAGTCACTGCCCCCGTCATATCCGTTGCGAGGCGTCCAGTACAATCAACATACTTTATACTCCCGCCTTCATTCCACTTTTCATGAGTAGCACGGCGCGATTTAATGCGTATTTTGCCATAAGACAACAAGCTAAGCAATTGGTTCTGCTTGTCATAATTAGCACGTTCAGCCTTAATGGTAGCTAATTGTTCATCCGTTAAATTAGCCTCTTTAAAAACCCACAACGAATTAGCATCTCTGCTGCCATCATACAAAGTCCAACTATAAATAGCCCCATTGGGTTTGTCCGTACAATTCAATCCCAAAAACGTACCATCAGCTTGCGCTACATCACGTATGTCATAAGCATACGTCTGACTTACATGTTCATTAGCTTGAATAGTAAAAGCAGCAGGATTTATGCCCATCAAGTATTGCGTGTCCTTTACGCCTCTCAACGACTGCACATAATGACCCGTCAAGTAGTTTTGCAAAGCCACCTTACCATTACCCTGGTCAATAAGTTGCCAATACTGCGCATTGTTATCGGTGCCATCGGCCACACTACCTAACTTATTATCAAGTTCACAAGCAGCTTGCGTATTAAATTTGTCAGAATAATTGAAAATACGATACACCTTATCACCAGCCACAGGCTTTACTTGTCCTGCAGCCGTTTGAACCGCGTCGCGTTCAGCAGTTATCTCCTCTTGTGTTTTAAACTGTATAAAAGCCCATTCAGAACCTGAAAGTCCACTGCTCTTTCCATCATTACAAGCATAACCAGCAATGTACGTTTTGTTATCATTGTAACGCCAATTTAAACTATATTGCGCACCTTCAGTAGGCAAAATGTTGAACCAAGTGAGTGAGTTACCCGTTTTCGTGTTTTTAGGTACATACACCTCAGTGGCAGTAGTTGTAGTCGTTACGTCCGTACTTGTGTCCGTAGCCCCTTGCAAAAACTTGCCCGTTTTTTTATTTTGGATGGTGTAATAGCCCGTTTTTCCACTCACCTCCGTAACAAGCCATAGCTGAAGCGCCTGCTCATCACTTCCCTCAGTAGCATTTTTGGCTTGAGCACGCAGCGTGCCATTATCGTCATAAAGGCACCCCATCTGTTGTGCTTCAGTCCGTTGATTGGCCGACTTTATCCAATAATACTTGCCACTAACAATGTCAGTTGCATTACTTTGCGCCTTTAAAGGCACAACTCCACTAATTCCCACACACCAACAGAGCAGGAATAGCCAAAAGCTAAGCAGAAAAATCTTCCTCATACTTGTTTGAATTCATAAAAAACAATCAATAATAGTACAAAAGCATTTTAAACAAAAGCCTTACACATCCTATCAAGATACGTACAAAGATAATGTAAGATAACTAATTTTAAAAGACGATAAAAAAAATATTTTTAAAAGAGGACTACTTATCTACAACTATACTGCAAAAAAGTAACAAGACGATAAATATGGAACAACCTAACACTCGGATTCGTTCCCATCAAGTTACGCTGCACATAATGACTCAAAGGAGCATAAAGAAATAAAATAAGGCAAGCCACGTGCCAACGATTTAACCTTTCGGCTAAAGACTGAATGCCCGTGTAACCACGCATAGCATCAGCCATATCATGTAAAGTGTGCATAGCCTCATTTGTTTTGCGCAAAAAAACAGCATTCGTATCAAATTTATGCAAAGCAACAACATTGTCAATGTGTAGAACCTGCACCCCCTCGGCTTGCAGCTGCTTACCAAATAACACATCCTCATAGCCATAGCGCGTAATACGCTCATCAAAGCGCAACTTCAGCATTAAGTTTCTTTCAATCATGAAATTACAAGTACGAAATGCCTTGTAAGGCGATAGCTGGCGATTCGATACATGATTCTTTTTCAAACACGAAAGTTCATAACGATAGCGCAAATTACCCTTCACCTCGTTCACATTGTCAGGTTTTAAAACATATCCACCCAACACCACCTTATAGTGCTTGCAAGCAACGTAATTCAAAATAAAATCATTGCCCACAATGCGAACATCACTATCTAAAAAGAGCAAGAAATCCCCTTTTGCCTCTTGCGCCAAGAAATTACGTATAGCAGCACGTCCCACATTTACAGCACGCTCAATAAAGCGACAACCAGGTAACAAGTTCAATGAACGATTAGAACAAATAGCATCGTGATTCGTAGAACCATCGTCAGCCACTAAAATTTCATAACAAAGTCCGTCAATACAGGCACATTGCTGCTGCAAGCAACGCACCAATGCAGTACACTCATTGTTGTAAACAGGAATTAATATAGAAAGCGACTTCACCATAAATGCCATTATATAATGAAACGTTCGTAGCCCAGCCCATGAGCCTTATGCATAAAACGCAAAAACCTCTCTCTGATTACTCAGAAAGAGGCTTGCTTGATAATTAGGAAAAATTGGCGGCGACCTACTCTCCCGCGGGTGTGCAGTACCATCGGCGCGGTTGG
>URDV01000021.1 GCA_900546605.1 uncultured Prevotella sp. | reverse complement strand
GATCTACGGTAAGTCGTAGGTCGGAAGGCAGTAGCTGTAGTACGTTTTGCAGGCTAATGGTGTCTTTGCTTATTTGTTGGCGGTCAATGGTTTTAGCCACAACGTTGGCATAACAGCGTAAGCGCGAATCAAGCAAATCGCGCTTGTACTGTCGTTCGCGGTTATATTGAAACACTACCAATAGTGCGGTAAATAAGGCAAAGAGTAGTGTGAAGTTGAGTAGTAGTTTTTGTTTATAACTCAAGTGTTTCATAGTTCAAAGCAGTATCCGTAGCCTTGTCGGTTGTTGATGTGAATGGATTCATCGCCTAATTTGCGACGAATGCGTGCGATGTGTACGTCGACGGTGCGGTCAAGCACATAGGTCTCGCCATGCCATACGACAGCTAAAATTTCGGCACGTGAGAACACACGTCCTGGCTCTTTGGCTAACATGCTGAATATGCCGAACTCTTTAGGTGATAGTTTCACATCATTGTCGTGGCAAAGTACAAGCTTCTTGGCAAAGTCAATGGTGAGTTCGCCCACTTTTAATTCGCTACATTTGTTTTCTTCTTTGGTTCGTCGCAACACGGCTTTGATGCGAGCTAATACTTCGTGAAGTGAAAAGGGCTTTGAAATGTAGTCATCTGCTCCAGCTGAGAAGCCTGTTAATAAGTCATTTTCAGTGTCTTTGGCTGTAAGGAATATGATAGGGGTCTTAAGTTTCAACTCGTTGCGTAGCTTGTTGGCCATGCGGTAGCCCGACATGCCGCCTAACATGACATCGAGCAAAATAAGGTTGTGCTCGGGTGATAAAATGTGTAAAGCCTCTTCGGCAGATTCTGCGGTGTCTACTTCATAACCAGCGCTTTCGAGGTTACATTGTAATATTTCGCGCAAATCGGGTTCGTCGTCAACGACAAGTATCTTTTGTGACATAATTTTTTATGTGTAATTTCGTTTATTGATTTTTCGTTGCAATATTACACATTTATATATAGGTAGTGTTGCCTATGGTTGTTAATTTTTTGTGAAGATGCTGTTTACCCACTTAACATTTTACTTTGTCGGTAAAGTTGAGACCCTTTTAGACCAACATCTGCTATAAAACAAAAACAAGCAAAGCATTTACTGCCAACGTTTCAATAGTGCAGTAGATGTTTTGCTTGTTATGCAGTGTATTCAACGTAATAATTGTGTGTTTGAATACAAACTTGTATGTTTATTTTAAGATGCCTTCAAGTTCCTCAACATCACGTCTGAAGTTTTTATCTATACCGATGCGTCGCCCCACTTGGTTGCAAGCATAAAGCACGGTGCTATGGTCACGTTTGCCAAACATACGACCTATTTGGCTATAAGTGGTTTCAGTGTACTTGTGTATAAGGAACATGGCTATTTGCCGAGCTTGCACTATGGCTTGCTTACGGCTTTTTGATGTTAAGTCTTTGGGCTTAGTGCCATAACGTTGACACACGGCCGAAGTAATGTCGTCGGCCGTGAGTTCTTTCTTTTCTAAATTCACAGCACGTGCCACAACACGTTGGGTAAGTTGTAGGTCAATTTCGCAATTGTCAACCACCGAATAGGCCATGATAGAGTTAATAATGCCCTCTAACTCGCGCACACTGCTCTCAACATTTTGAGCTATGTATTGCACCACATCGGCTGGAATTACTTTTTGCAAGCCATCGCGCTTGATTTTTGAAATGAGTATTTCGCGACGCAATTTTGTGTCGGGCTTTTCCATTTCAACCACCATGCCCCACTTAAAGCGGGTGAGCATACGTTCTTCAATGCCTTCGAATAGCACAGGTGGACGATCGCAAGTGATAATAATTTGACGATTGTTTTGCTGCAAATGGTTGAATATATGGAAAAAGGCCATTTGCGTTTTAGAGGTTGTAATTTCTTGTATATCGTCAATAATCAACACTTCAATTGACTGATAAAAGTTGATAAAGTCATTTTGGGTGTTGTGAATGACAGAGTCGGTGTATTGCGTTTTAAACACATGAGCCGAAACAAACAATACACGCTTGTTGGGATCATTCTCTTTAATGCGCACACCAATGGCATTGACAAGGTGTGTCTTGCCTACACCACTTGGGCCGTACAGAAAGAAGGGGTTAAAGGCACTACGCCCTGGAGTTTCGGCAATGCTTAATCCTACACTGCGTGAGAGCTTATTGCTATCACCCTCAACAAAGTTGTCGAAGGTATAACGGCGATTGAGCTGTGAATCGAGTGGGGGGAGTGCTTGGCTTTCTTGCTGCGGGGTAACGCGGTAGCGGTTAATCTCTTTTTCCTGCTTTTTAGTTACCATGTTAAGCAATGGCTCGGGTGCAATGTTGCCTAAGGGGGCTTTCTTAATAATATATTGCAACTTAATGCCACTGCCCATGTAGTGGTGAATCACTTGCATAAAGTAGTTTACATAACTTTTGTCGAAAAGCTCGGCAAAGGTTCGATTGGGAACACCCACCTTCAACTCACCTTGCTCAAAACTGATATATTGCAAAGGTTCAAACCAAGCAGCGAAAAGGTCGCTTGGTATATTCTGCTTGAAAAACTTCATGCAGTCTTGCCAGTTTTGAGGTGTAGGAGTGTCCATATATATGCCGCTTTTATGTAATGCCCTTATGTTTGGGTGTGCAAATTTCGATATTTATTTTGGATAAAAAAAGCTATGAGGGCATTTTATATGTGCAAATGCGTGACAACTGTGTGTTGACGTATTGATAGACTCTTTGCCACATGACATCGAGCATAGCACTGGCCATGAACAGAGTGATGATGGTAACGGTTATGGCTAATGCATAAAGCGCAGTACTGCTTGTTTGTTGGTCAATGAAATTTATGAGTTGAAAGTAATGAGGACGTACATAGGCTTGTTGGTGTGTGAGGTAGGCAGCAAAACTGCCTGCTGCTACCACATTGATGATGTGGCTTTTAAACTGCAAACGTGTAAAGAAGAGTAGCAACGACATGGCACTGATAATGACCAAGGGATTGCTATAGGCAGTGAATAGGGGTAAAAACCAATTGTGAAATTGGGGGGCAAAGAAGGCTGTGCTCCATAAAGTGAGCGACATGATGAGTGTATTGACTATGTAGGGCATTAATAGGGCTACCGTGTGATAACGCTCTAATCGTGGGGCTAAATAGAGGCGCATGTAGCGTCCTAACAGGTAAAGCCCAAAGAATGAGATGGTTGAAAATCCACGCGAAAGGTCGCTGCTAACAAATGAAAGGGGAATGCTAAGGGTGAAAAATAGCACTAAAAAGTGACGCAGTTGCTTTTCGCTACTTTGTTGCACAAAGCTGTTGAGCACGGGAGTGAACAAGTAAAGCAACACATAAGCTCGCACAAACCAATAGCTCCATATAACCTTTAGGTAGTCGTAAAGCTGATGGGGCAGTGGTAAACCTAAAAGGTACATAAACACAAACATGGCAAGACTGATAAAGGTACACTCGCTCACAATGCGTAGTAACCCTTTCAGTTTGAAACTGGTGCCAAACCAACCTGTGATGAGTACAAACACATTGACACACTGCATACAGGCTGCAGCGGTGGTGATAATTGACAACCAACGCCAAGGTGCATGTGTGATGGATGACGTGTGTGCGTAGCCAAAGGTTTCGAATGTGGCATGAAGCAATAGCACCATGAGCATAGCTATGATGCGTAGCAGTTCAATGTTTGATTGTCTTGCCTTGTGCATGTGGGTGTGGTGTTAGGCAATGCTCAATAGTTCAACATCGAAAATAAGGGTGGAGTTGCCTGGTATGTCACCATCGGTGCGACTACCATAGGCCATGTTGGCGGGTAGGTAGATGGTCCATCTATCACCTGGGCGCATTTGGCTCAGGGCTATTTGCCAACCTTCAATTACTTCAAACAACCGAAATGCTGCGGGTATGCCGTCGCGGCGCGAGTCGTCAAACACGTGGCCATTAATAAGACGCCCCGTATAGTGCACGCATACTACGCTGCGTAGGTCGGGGCGGCGACCCTGTGGGTTACCACTTTTTTGTATTTCGTAAAGTATGCCTTTAGCTAATTCTTTTACTCCCTCCTCTTGTTTTTTGGCTATAAGGTAGGCTTCGTTCTTTTGCTTGTATTCAGATTTCTTGCTCATCTATTATAATTGCTTGTTGTTGCAAATGTAAGGAAAACTATTGAATTGGTGGCATTTGTAGTCCCTTGTTATCAAAAAAACAGCCCTCACGCTAATGGTGATGGGCTGTTTTAAGATTATATAGTAATGCTTTTGTGTTGTGAGCTATTATGAACAAATGTGGAGTTGCATGCTGCTCTCAACACAAGGTGAAGGCTTTTATTCACCACGTTGAATGTAGGCAATAACATCGCCCTTATTGACGCGTGCACCTTGTTTTGCGTTGATTTCAACCAACTTGCCACCCATAGCTGCGGGCAGTTCGCTGATTTGGCCGTGCGTGTTTTCAAT
The DNA here is from genome assembly GCA_900546605.1 of uncultured Prevotella sp. Lineage (GTDB taxonomy): Bacteria > Bacteroidota > Bacteroidia > Bacteroidales > Bacteroidaceae > Alloprevotella. Next base: position 11,019 of record URDV01000021.1, on the reverse strand, counting down.
GTAGCAGAAGCGGTCACCCTCATTGTATTCCTTACCAATGTAGGGTTCTATAGCTTTAACACATTCACCATCACCACCAATTTCCCACAGAATGGTACCACTCTCAGGAGCAACAATGGCATCGGCCTTAGCGTGCTTAAAGGCAGTAGCCTCTTCAATGCTCATGCCACTGGCACCAGCTTTGTCTTTGGCAGCTTGCAAGTCGGCCAAGAAACGCTTTTTAGCTGCACCACTCTTATAGTCGCGATACTGTGTTTCGTGCATGGCAAACTCAAAGAGTTCTTCATCGTCTTCACCACGATCCCAACCATTCTCTTCCATTTCCTTTTCAAAGCGAGCCAAGTCATCGGGATAGTAACTTTGGGGATCAGCATCGGTAAACTCAAAGCCTTTTTCCTTAGCCAACTCTTTAATTTCGGGTGCCACCTCACCAGGCAAACGTCCGCTCTTGCCTAAAATCATACCCCAAATAGAGTTATCCATCATTGAGTAACGAGGCTTACCCATTGACTCTGTGAGCAAGTTCATCAAGGCAATGTTCTTAACATATTGTGAGAAGGGGGTAACCAAAGGAGGATAACCTACACGAGGCCAAACATAAGCTACTTCGTTAAACAATTTTACGAGCAACTCATCTTCAGAGAGTTCAGCTTCGCCTTTAGCCTTACGATTGTTGTTGATAGCGCCCATCACACCCGTAAGGTCAGCCATCATTGAACCCATCATACCACCAGGCAGACCGCAGCCCAATAACAATGATGACATAAGTTTGTTGGCAGGGTTCATGAAGTAACCCAAGAAGTCGTCAATAAACTCTTGCGTTAACTTGCGAGCCTCCATATAAGCATCCATGTTAATCTCGGGAACATCAAAGCCAGCATGCTTCAGCATTGATTGCACTGAAATAACATCAGGGTGTACTTTACCCCATGAGAGTGGTTCGATAGCTGTGTCAATAACATCGGCACCATTGCGGCAAACCTCAAGAATAGAAGCCATTGACAAGCCAGGGCCAGAGTGACCATGATATTCAATAATCACCTCAGGGTGCTTATCCTTAATCATCTTGGTGAGCTGGCCTAACATAGCAGGCTGCCCAATACCAGCCATATCCTTTAAGCAGATTTCAGGTGCACCTGCTTCAATCAGTTGGTCAGCAATCTTGGCATAGTACTCTGCAGTGTGAATGGGTGAGTTGGTAATGCAAAGCGTAGCTTGGGGAGTCATGCCAGCCTCAAGAGCGTAATGAATGGATGGGATGATGTTGCGTACATCGTTGAGTCCGCAGAAAATGCGAGTGATGTCAACACCCTGTGCGTGCTTTACCTTGTACATGAGTTTGCGTACATCAGCAGGTACGGGGAACATACGCAATGCGTTCAAGCCACGATCAAGCATGTGGGTCTTAATGCCCACTTCATTAAAAGGCTTAGTAAAGGCACGAACTGCCTTGTTAGGATTTTCACCATAAAGCAGGTTAACCTGTTCAAAGGCACCACCATTGGTTTCAACACGGGCGAAGCATCCCATTTTTATGATAACAGGTGCTATGCGCTCCAATTGGTCCTTGCGCGGTTGAAACTTTCCGCTGCTTTGGAACATGTCGCGATAGACAAGACTAAATTGAATCTTACGCTTTGTCATATATTTATTGCAAATGTGTGTTGGCTCATATATAAAATAACACGTTATAAATAACAATTTGACTTTTGGGCCAAGGAGCCTAACTCATTGTAGGTTATAACGTGCCCTATAGCAGAGCCTACTTATTATTCCTTATTTTAAGTAAATTGCTCAAATCGCTTTAATTTGTGCGGTGCAAAAGTACAAAAATTATTTTGAACACCTACTTATCGACAATAGAAATGGTGAGAGAATGTGTCAATAGGTATTTATTGCCATTATGTTCGTAGTTGGGTTATTGAGTACTTTTGCCTCTAAACAGTGCTTCTTTAGGGTGGTTCTAAAAAATTTGGTTGTTATTTTTATACCTTATCGTGTGTGTATTTTTGACAATTCACCCCGCTATGCTCCTTTGTTTACTAACAAAATACACACATTTGTAGGGTACAAATCAACTTATCAGAATGATTAGAACCACCCTTTAATGATTTTTATGTGACATGTATCAAATGTAAATCACAGAAAATGCCGAACTTTGTATGCGTAAGAAATATGTAAATAATCACTCCTTAAATGATTCTTTTTGCCAATGACAACAACCCTTATTGTTTTAATTGTTACTGTCATCTTTTTTATATGGGGTAAAATTAGGGCTGACGTAATAGCTTTAGCGGCCTTAACCACACTCCTATTATTAGGTGTGCTCACTCCAACAGAGGCTTTAGCGGGCTTTTCATCTCCTATAGTTATTATGATGATTGGACTCTTTGTGGTGGGAGGTGCCATTATGCAAACGGGGCTTGCACGCCTTACGGGTAATAAACTGATGGCTTTGTCGCGTGGCAATGAAAAGGTCACATTCTTGCTCGTAATGATAGTAACCTCTTTTATTGGCGCGTTTGTGAGCAATACGGGTACGGTAGCTTTGATGATGCCTATAATTGTAAGTTTGGCTTCAGGTTCGGGTATGCAGTCAAGCAGGTTGCTCATGCCGCTTGCTTTTGCAGGAAGTTTGGGGGGAATGCTCACTCTTATTGGCACTCCGCCCAACCTTGTGATTGATGAAGTGCTGGCTGAGGCTGGATATAAATCTTTGAGCTTCTTTTCTTTTTTACCCGTTGGCCTTATTGTTATAGCGATAGGTATAATTGTGCTTATGCCACTGAGCCGATTATTTTTAAGTAAGCAAAAGACCATAAAGCAAAGGGTGCAGGGCAAGTTGCCTGAAGACCTGGTGGACGAATACCAATTACTCAATAATTTGCATTGTTATAGTGTACCTCCTAAGAACACTATGAAAGCTGATGGAGTCGAAAGTATGAGCCTTGTGGGCAAAACGCTCAAAGAGTTGAGCATACAAAAGCTATATGGTGTGAGTGTGATTGAGATAAGAAATGAAAAGAAGTCTCCACTTTCAATTGTGAAGGACTTGAATCAAACCTTAGCTAAGAGCAATAGCGTTATAAGTGAGGGCGACACCTTGTACCTAATGGGTAATGAACATCAAGTAAAGTGTTTTGCCGCTGACTACGGACTGCAAAGGCTGAGTGATGTGAAAATAGACTTTTATGATTTAGGACTGATGGAGATTGTTGTGATGCCAACATCCAGTTTTGTGGGATTGCGCATAGGTGAGGCCAATCTTCGCAACCGATTGGGCATAAACGTGTTAGGGGTGAAAAGAGGAGGCGAACGCCGACATGTAATAGCAGCAACTTCGCCCGTTGATGTCACCACATCGGTTATGGGTAAGAGTGAAAATACGCTGAGTAATGAGTATTTTACAGATAACATTATAAACACCAAATTACGTGTGGGTGATGTGCTATTGGTGCAAGGAGAATGGTCAAATTTGTCGCATCTGGCTTATGATACAGAGAACTGGGTTGTATTGGGGCAGCCTGACAAAACGGCCGATAAGGTGATATTAGACTATAAAGCCCCGCTCGCTGCTCTCATCATGTTGCTCATGGTAGTGGTGATGGTGTTTGATTTTATCCCCATAGCTCCTGTTACAGCAGTTGTTACAGCGGGGTTACTCATGGTGCTTTGTGGTTGTTTTCGTAATGTTGAAGCTGCTTACAAAACCATTAATTGGGAGAGCATAGTGCTAATAGCTGCCATGTTGCCCATGTCAACAGCATTGGAAAAGACGGGAGTGTCAACCTTGGTGTCGCAAACACTGGTGAGTTGCCTTGGCACTTACAGCCCCATGTTGCTTTTGGCAGGCATATATTTTACCACATCGTTATTGACAATGTTCATTAGTAATACGGCTACGGCTGTGTTAATGGCTCCGATAGCCTTAACTGCGGCAGTACAAGTGGGAGTGAGCCCTTATGCTTTTCTTTTTGCTGTTACGTTAGGTGCCAGCATGTGTTTTGCCTCACCCTTTTCAACTCCACCCAATGCGTTGGTTATGAAAGCTGGGGGCTATAGCTTTATTGACTATGTAAAGGTGGGGTTGCCCCTTCAAATTATTATAGGCATTGTCATGACATTTGTGCTTCCATGGCTCTTTCCTATGTAAAAAAATCCGTTTGCTACAAGGTGCAAAATCTTGTGGCAAACGGTATCTTTTTTAGAATGTAAGTAGGAAAGTAATGCAGATGAATAAGTAGGTGCTCAAAGTGATTTTGAACACCTACTTATTACAATAACTTATTACTTAATGTTGTTACGTATTTTCTTAAGATAAGCATTCAGTGCCTCTTCATCTTTATTGTCAATAATGCCGATGAGTTCCTTCAACTCTTCACGAATTTTTGAAACTTGTCCGCTGGTACGTGGATTGAACAGAATTTCGCGTAGCAAGGTATCATCTTCACCTAACACTCCGCGCGCAATTTGCATGTGACGCTTAAAGGTAGTACCTGGGGCGTCTTGATGCTTCATAACTGCAGCAAACACAAAGGTGCTAACAAAGGGGATGCTGAGTGAGTAAGCTACGGTTTCATCATGCTCATCGAATGTGTACTCACACACGTGTAACCCCAAGTGGTTGTAAAGGTCGCGAAAGAAAAGGCGACCCATATAGTCACCCTCAGTAATGATTATAGCATTTTCATTACTAAGAGCACCTAAGTTGGCAAATGTAGGGCCAAACATGGGGTGGGTGCTCACATATCGCATGCCGCATTGTGCATAAAATTCACGCAGTCCTGTCTTTACAGATGCTATGTCGCTAATGATGCAGTCGTGTGGCAAACGTGGAATGACCGATTTAAACACGTCAAGCGTGTACTTCAATGTAACGGCATTGATAACCATTTCGGGCTGAAAGGCATCAATCTCTTCAAGTGTTGTAAAGCGTTGCGTGTTATACATAAAGCGCAAACGCTTGGCATCTATGTCATAAACGGCTGTCTCGTGGTCAAAACTGAGTAGGTCAACAAAGAATGACCCCATTTTACCCGCACCGAGAATCAGTATTTTCATTGTTGTAAGAGTTGGTATTTGGCAAGCTTGTTAGGCTTGCCGCACTCGTGGCATATGTGATGTGTGAAGTTTTGTATTAGGAATATGGTTTATATAGACGATGCAATTGCTGTTCAAAATGGCCTATCCCACCTTAATATTACATGTAAATTTCATACATTATTATCCCACTACGAGTGCGGCATGCTTTTTTATTGATTCATTACTTCAATTTGTTGACGAACACTCTCTTCGTGAATGCTTTCAAATACATCTTTAATAAAGTCAGATGACATGCCACAAAGCACCCCCTGTGCACCGCGCTTGTCAAGAATTTCGGTGTAACGACTTGTCTGTACCACAGTCATGTCATGCTTGCGCTTGTATTCACCAATTTCGCGGCTAATGCGCATGCGTTTAGCAAAGAGTTCAATAAGTGAATTATCAATTTCGTCAATTTGATGGCGTAAAGCGCTGAGGCTTTCGGTAGTTTCAGTAACCTTGCGAATTACCAACTTGTCAAGAATGAAGTCAAGCACATCAGGTGTAACTTGTTGGCTGGCATCGCTCCATGCCGCATCGGGGTTGCAATGGCTTTCAACAATCAAACCCTCAAAACCGAGGTCCATGGCTTGCTGACAAAGTGGAGCCACTAATTCGCGCTTACCACCAATGTGGCTGGGGTCGCCAAAGATAGGCAAGCCAGGGCAGCGACGGCGCAATTCAATAGGAATGTGCCACATGGGTAGGTTGCGGTAGAGCTTTTTTTCGTAGGTTGAGAAACCACGGTGAATAACGCCCAAGCGTGTAATGCCTGCTTGGTTAATGCGTTCCAAACCACCAATCCATAATTCAAGGTCAGGGTTAACAGGATTTTTTACCAACACGGGAATGTCAACTCCCTTGAGAGAGTCGGCTATCTCTTGCATGGCAAAGGGGTTAGCTACCGTACGTGCACCAATCCATAGCAAGTCAATACCAGCTTTAAGGCATGCCTCAACGTGAGCATGTGTGGCAACCTCGGTACACACCTTCATGCCCGTTTCCTTTTGCACCTCCTGCATCCATGCAAGGGCTGGTTCGCCAACACCTTCAAAGCCTCCTGGCTTAGTACGTGGCTTCCAAATGCCAGCGCGGAAAAGTTTTACACCTTTTTTAGCCAATTGCAAGGCAGTGTTCATTACTTGCTCTTCGGTTTCGGCCGAGCATGGGCCTGCTATAACAATAGGACGTTTGTCGTCGTGTTCAGTCAGTTGAAGTGGGGTAAGATTGAGTTCCATATGTTTAGAGTAAGTTTAATTGTTCATTTATATAGTTTTAAAAACAGCTTGAATGCGTTCAAGAGCTTCGGCTAATTTGTCCTCCTTAGCGCAGAGAGAAATGCGAATGTAGCGTTTACCATTTGAGCCGAATATAAAGCCAGGTGTGATAAACACTCTTGCTTCATGTAGCACTTTCTCGGTTAAATCTTCAACGTCGGCATAAGTATCGGGAATTCGTCCCCAAAGGAACATGCCAACTTGCGACGGATCATATTGGCAATGTAGCGCATCCATAATCTGTCCTGCCAGTTTGCGGCGTCGTGCGTAAACGTTTACATTGGCCTCATGGTGCCACTCGTCAGAGTTTTGATAGGCTTGCGCTGCTGCCAATTGCATGGCACGGAATGTGCCAGAGTCAATGTTACTTTTCACCTTCAGTATCCAACTAACAAAGGTGGCGTTGGTAGCAAGCATGCCCACACGCCATCCTGGCATATTATGACTTTTACTCATAGAGTTAAATTCTATGCAGCAGTCTTTAGCACCAGGCACTTGCAGAATGCTCAAATGTTCCTTGCCTAAAATAAAACTATAGGGGTTGTCATTTACTACCACAATGTTGTGTCGGTGAGCAAAGTCAACCAAACGTTCATATGTTTCGCGGCGGGCAGGAGCACCTGTGGGCATATTGGGGTAATTAACCCACATGAGTTTTACATGATCAAGGTTCATTTGCTCCAACTCGTCAAAGTCGGGTTGCCAACCATTTTCGGGTCGTAAGTTGTAGTTAACAATCGTACAACCCAAAATTTTTGATAATGAAGTATAGGTAGGATAGCCAGGGTTAGGCACTAACACCTTTTCTCCTGGATTAACAAAGGCCAATGTCGTGTGCAGAATACCCTCTTTAGAACCAATAAGTGGCTGAATTTCACATTTTGGGTCAAGTTCAACATTGAACCATCGCTTATAAAATCCTGCCATAGCCTCGCGCAGTTCAGGTATACCTGTTGTAGGCTGATAGCCATGTGTCGTAGGCTTTTGTGCTTCACGGCATAAGGTCTCAATAGTTTCAGGCGAGGGGGGCATGTCGGGTGAACCTATGGCTAATGATATAATGTCCTTGCCTTCAGCATTTAGGCGAGCTACCTCTTTACCCTTTCTTGAAAAGTAGTATTCGCTTACGCTGCTTAGTCGGTCGGCAGGTTGAAATGTGCATTCCATGTGAATATATATATTATAGGTATAAGTTGAATAGTATCGTAGTGTAAGAGCTTGGGCTACTTGCCCATGTATTCACCCAAAACTTTGAGTTCGCGTAGCAGAGGTCTTACCGCATCAATGCTCTGTCTGTAGCGTACATAGTCATCATAGCTTACATCAACGTAGAACATATATTCCCATTCGCGGCCAATGATGGGCAATGATTGTATTTTAGTTAAGTTGATTTTGTAGAAAGAGAAAATACTCAGCACCTGTGAGAGAGAGCCCTCTTCATGTGGTAGCGTAAACACCATACTACTTTTGTTAGTGCGATGCAAATCGCGCATTTTGTCGGCCGACCAAGGGTCGCACATCACTAAGAAGCGAGTGTAGTTGTGTTTATTATCCTCAATGCCTTGTTCTAAAACCTTCATGCCATAGAGTGGGGCAGCCCCTGCATGGCATATAGCAGCGTGCCCGCGCAAGTGTTTGCGACTAATCATTTCGGCCGACCCTGCGGTATCTTCAGCCTCAACCACTTTAAGCTTTGGATGTTTAGATAGGAAATCGCGGCATTGCATCAGGGCTACAGGGTGAGAATTCACTTCGGTGAGTGTATCCCAATCGTCCTCGGGCAAGCACATAATGCTATGCTCAATGTGGAGTTTGTGCTCGCCAATGATGGTCATACCACTTTCGCGCAGCAATTCATAATTGTGAAGCAACGAGCCAGCAATGGTGTTTTCAATGGCCATCATGCCCAGACGTGAGTAGTCATCACGCATCTGTTGAAATATCTCCTCAAACGTGTCACAGCAAATGAGTTCTACATCGTCGTTGTGGAAATATTGGTGGGCAGCAATGTCGTGAAATGACCCCTTGATGCCTTGTATAGCGATTTTCTTCATAAACTATTGTTGAGTAACAAAAAATCCCGCTTCCTTATGCAGGAGCGGGATTCCTTTGTTCGTGTCAAGTTATTGATGTTGGCATGCGACATCCCGCTCTGCTTGTTCGGCAAAGTAAAAATAAAAACCGTAAAAGTAGAATGCGTTAGTCAGCATGTTCATGATCGTTTTAATGTTTTGTTTACATCGGCAAAAGTAATATTATTTTTACTTTCTGCAAACATTTCGTCAGAATATTTACAAAAAAATGTCTGAATGTAATAAAACTGTAATAAGAATGTAGCTTTTTACTTCTTGATGCAAGCATTGAGCAACGTTTCAATAGCTTCACGATCCATATGTTGACCAATGAACACTAATTTGTTCATGCGGTCGCCATATTCATCGTCCCAATCTTTAAATGCAGCAGGGTTTTGCTGTTTAAACTGTTCAAGTTCATCAGCAGGCATTGTTGCATACCATTGACCTGCTTGGCTGAGCGAGACTTGTTTGCCTGCTTGTTCAAACACATAACACATGTCAGGTTCTGTAGCAAAATAGCACAATCCTTTGCAACGTATGACGCTCTTAGGCCAAAGACGTGCTACAAATTGGTCAAACTCAGTCATATCAAAAGGCTTGCGACACTTGTACACAAAGGTGCTGATGCCATATTCAAGTGCTTCGCCCTCTTCTTCATTCTCTAAGCCATGATGGTGGTGGCAATGGCAATGCCCATGTTCGTGGTCATGATGTTCGTGTTCGTGTTCTTCCTCTTCGTCATCATCACCCTCAACGGCCTCAATCCATTTGGCAGACGTGGCTACCTTTTCAAAATTAAATAGCCCCGTGTTCACTAATTTATCAAGGTCAACATCACAATAGTCGCAAGTAATGATTTCGGCTTTAGGCTGAATTTCGCGCAGAATGGCTTTGATACGTTGTAGTTCATCGGGTGCAACTTCTGATGCCTTGTTAAGCAAAATCATGTTGCAGAACTCCACTTGCTGAATGACCAAACTTGCCAAGTCATCCTCTTTCATGTCCTCTTTATAAAGGTCATGTCCCTCGCTAAATTCATCGCGCAAGCGTAGCGCATCAACCACCGTAACTACAGCGTCAAGTTTAGCAAATCCCTTGGTGGCCAAGTTAGGATACATTTGAGGATACACGCTAATGGTTTGAGCAATAGGAGCAGGTTCGCATATGCCACTGGCCTCAATAACAATGTAGTCAAAGCGTTGTTCGCTCACAATGTCACTCAGTTGCTGCACAAGGTCCATTTTAAGTGTACAGCAAATGCAACCATTTTGCAAAGGAACAAGGCTATCATCACCTTCGCCCACAATGCCACCTTGAGCTATTAGGCTTGCATCAATGTTCACCTCGCCAATGTCGTTGACAATAACGGCAAACTTAATACCCTTTTTGTTTGAAAGAATGCGATTGAGCAGAGTTGTCTTGCCACTTCCTAAATAACCGGTGAGCAGGAGGACCGGCGTAACCGTTTGTGTCATTTTATTATATATAAAACTTTTGATTCAAAGTACTACTCAGTGCCGGGGCATGTTTATGATTCATTTACGGGGGCAAAAAATAGGTTTTTTACTATTTTAAAATCCTAATTATAATTATTAGAACGCCCTTACGCAATTACCCCAAAATGTTGCAATAAGGCTTTTGCTGCAAAAAAAATCATAGGCATGAGCAGTGCCGGGAGCAGATTAATTGTTTTACAATCTTTAATGTGTAGCACACCTAATCCCGAGGCTGCAATCAGTATGCCACCTACCAGTGAAACTTCAGCAATAAGTTCAGTTGAAATGAAAGAACGTGACAATAAAGCAATACCATAAATGGTCGACATCCACGCAAACACAGCAATTGACGTAATAGCCACACCAAAACCGTATGATGAGGCTATCACCACCATCGTTACAAGGTTTAGGGTAGCTGCAGTCATTAAGTAGGTGTTATCGTTGTAAAGTGCGCTCATTACAGGTCCCATCATGGCCAGTGTTCCCACACAGCAAAGCAAAATGCTTGTTGTAATGCCTTCGGCTAGGTTAGTAGTCGAAATGCGATGCGTAGCACGATCCATTCGTTGATCCATCTTTAATATAGTGCCTAACAATCCGCCTAATGATAAGCAAAAAATGAATAGTACAGGATATTGTGTCTTTTGCATATTGTCAATGGCCACGTTCATGCCTAGAGCAATGGCACAAAGTCCCATAGCCGTGTTTAGCACATTGATATACTTTTCGCTGATGCCACGTTTAAACAAAGCACCGATAGCACTGCCTACAATCACGGCAATGGCATTGATAATGATGGCGTACATTTATTTTCTATTCTATTAAGTGTGTTATATTGTATACTATAATATAAAACATATCGAGTGCAAGTGAATTTTAAGCCAAGCCAATAGTAGTCAAATTTTTGTGTTATTTATGGAAGTCTAAGCAAACACTTGCATCGTAGTCCTCTACAAAAATACGATATAATATGTTTTGAACCAAACTTTGTTCAAAGAAATCATGCATTTGCAAGTAGTTGTGTGACATATATAAAACCCGTTGGCGGAATTTCAGGTTAACGGGTTAACAAGTTGACAGGTTAACAAG
>URDV01000020.1 GCA_900546605.1 uncultured Prevotella sp. | reverse complement strand
GGTAAAAGTCTAAAGCACATTGTAATGCTTTTGCCCTTTCAGGGCGCGACTGCTCCAACACGTGATACCCAGGGTGTCGCTTCGCTTGCCCTGGGCTCCGTGCTCCATTGGGCCTTCAGCCCGCACTTGCACACACGCTTCTACTACACTACAATTAGTAACGAGGCTGTGCATTGGTTCTAACATAGCCTCTCAACCACGAGCATAGAAGGTGTCGCTTCGCTTGCCCTGAGCTAAATGTTTATGGGACTTTCAGCCGCCTTTGCTCGAGACTTGAGTCAATAAAACAAAGACTTGCCTACGTTCTGCCACCACGTTTAAACGTGGCAGGTGAACGTAGGCAAGTCTTTGTTTTGTGTTTGAGAGGGAACCGCTACTTCTTTAAATAATCGTCAAAGTAGCGTGTAATGCGTTCATGCAAGTGTACCATGTCGTGACCCATCATATTATGGCCATCGCCAGGATAAACAAAGTAATCGGGTTGGGTGCCAGCATCCTCACACGCACGAAGGAATGAAAGGCTGTGTTGCATAACACAAGTGGGGTCATTATAACCTACTATGATTTGTAAACGTCCCTTTAAGTTCTTAGCCTTGTTCAGCAATGAACTGGAGGCGTAACCCTCAGGATTCTCCTGCGGAGTGTCCATGTAACGCTCGCCATACATTACCTCATAGAACTTCCAATCGATAACAGGACCACCTGCAACACCTACCTTGAACACTTCAGGATAAGAGCACATTAAATTGGTCGTCATAAAGCCACCAAATGACCATCCGTGTACACCAATGCGGTCGGCATCAACATAGGGCAAAGACTTCAAATACTTTACACCCTCAAGCTGGTCCTTCATTTCAATGTCGCCCAAATGACGATGGGTGCAGCTTTCAAACTCAAATCCGCGGTTCTCTGAGCCACGATTATCTACCACAAAGACTACATATCCACGTTGGGCCATATATACCTCCCAAGGACGTGTAAGATAGTTCCACGCGGCTTCTACATTATGTGCATGGGGACCACCATACACATACACCACAGTGGGATACTTTTTAGCGGGGTCAAAATCAACGGGCTTTACCAAACGATAGTAAAGGTCAGTTTGGCCATCGGCGGCCTTAATAGTGCCACTGGTTATTTGAGGCACGTTATAATCCTTCCACGGATTGCCATCGGCATGTAACTTGGTTACTGCAGGCTTTGTGGTTGCCACTAAGTCATATTGACGGAAGGTGGTGGGTGATGACCAACGATCGCTCAAGTACCTACCATTGGCTGACAACTGTGCATAGTGTGTGCCTTGACCATTGTCGAGCAATTGCACCTTGCCGTTGGCTACATTTACGCTAAAGTTGCTGTACTGTATGGGGTTATTTTGATTGCTTTGGTAAATAATGCTCTTGGCTGAGGTATTAAAGCCTAACACGTTGATTACCTCAAACTTACCCTTGGTCAGTTGCTTGAGCTGTTTGCCATTAACATCGAACAAGTAGAGGTGGTTGTAACCATCACGACGTGACTGCATAATGAATTTGCTATCATCCCAAGGCAAAAAGGCTATGGGGTTGCAAGGCTCTACATAGCGTTTGTTCTCTTCGGTGTAAAGCACAGCCTTACGTGCACCTGTTTGGGCATCGTAGCTGACGAGTTCGGCCTTGTCTTGTGTGCGAGGCAACTCAAACATGTAGATGGTCTTTTCGTCAGGACTCCAAGCGATATTGGTAAAATAGCGGTCGGTAGGGTCACCTGCTTGTAAATATACCACCTTGCCTGTGGCAGGATTGAACACGCCCACCGTTACCTTATGACTGGTCATGCCTGCCATGGGATACTTTTCGGGAGCTAATTGCGCTACACGATGTGAAATGTCGACCAAGGGATAATCTGTCACCATGGATTGATCCATGCGGTAGAAGGCCAATAAATGGCCTTTAGGACTCCAAAAGGTACCCTTACGAATGCCAAACTCATCGCGGTGAACAGATAGGCCATACTGCAATTCGCGTGTTCCATCGGTGCTTACTTGCAAGTTTTTGCCATCAGCCGTACGCACATACAAGTTCCAACCTTTAACATAAGCCTCAGCCTTTGAAGCAAAACAAAAGTCTTGTGCAGACTCTCCCTCGGTGCGAGGAGCGGTCCACACGGCCTTTTTCTGTTTCCAGTCGTAAAGCACGTGCTCTTTGTGGGTGCTGACAAATACTTGGGTTTTGTTGGCATAGGGGAATTGGGCATAGAGCAGGTTATACACCTTGCCCACCTTAGCCGTATCAATGGCGGCATTTATTTGTTGGGTAGTGAATAACACTTGTGCCTTTTCTTTTACCCCCTTGTCGTTGGCAAGGGTGGTTACCTCGTCTACATCTAACTTCAGTAAGCGATCGCCCCAAAAGGCTGTGCCATAATAACGGGGCATAATGTTGGCATAATTGTTGCCGCCCCACATCAAGTCTTCCAGCGTAAAGCTCTTCTTGTTTTGTGCCATAGCGGTGGTGCCAATGAGCAGCGCAAAGGCTGCCACGATGATTGATTTTAATTTCATTATTATAAAGATACAATATATATACCTACTTAAAGTTCAGACCGCGTGCTTCGCCTATCATGAGAGCCGCGGTCTGAACTTTTATTTTTTTAGTGTGTGAGCCTTCAAAATGGGTTTCTTACCTACTCCATTACTATTGCTCCACCAAGAACTTATCCTTTGTTGTTATAGCCACCCTTCTTTTTAAAGCCGCCTTCGCGCTTACCGCCAAAGCTGCCCTTCTTTTTAAAGCCACCTTCACGACTCTTAAAGCCGCCTTCGCGTTTACCGCCAAAGCCTTCTTTGCGGAATCCACCTTCGCGTTTAGGTTTGCGTGGTGCACGTGTTTGTTCAAACTCGCGGTGCTTTTTGCGTAAAATGCGATATTGTTGGTCTAATTCATCATCGCCTTCAAAGGGTGAGTTTTCCTCTTCGTTCAAGCGTTTTTTAAACTCATCACGTTGGGTTTTGAAGCGACGTTGATCGCTCATCAAGCGGCGTTCTTCATCGGTCTTCACCTTGCCACCTTCCGCACGGAAATCGCTAAGTCTACCACTAAAGAGTTGATACTTGCGGAAGTCGCAATCGAGTTTACCATTGAATATTTGCGTCTTCAAGCTGGGACGCAGACCTAAGTTTTCAAACAATTCGGCCTTGGATGATATAATCCAAGCTTCGCCTCCTTGGAACTCATTTTTCAACACCTTGCCAATGCTCTGGTACAGACCTAAAATGTCGGGCGGTGTTAAACGCTCACCATAGGGCGGATTGGTAACGATAATGCTCTTTTCCTTAGGTGCGGTAAATTTGCGAAAGTCTTGTGCCTCAATGGTTACAATGTCGGCTACCCCAGCACTACGCACATTTTTCATAGCGATGTCTACGGTAGGCACATTAATGTCATAACCATAAATGTGGTGAGTAAAGGCACGCTCTTGCGAATCGTCGTCATAAATCTCTTGTAGCAAATCAGCATCAAAGTCTTTCCACTTTTCAAAGCCAAACGATTTGCGGAACACACCCGGATAAATGTTACGTGCTATCAAAGCAGCCTCTACCAAGAAGGTGCCCGAACCACAGAAGGGGTCAATAAAGTCGCATTCGCCTTGCCAGCCCGTCAACTTTATCAAACCAGCGGCTAACACCTCGTTAATAGGAGCCTCAACCGTAGCCACACGATAGCCACGTAGGTGGAGCGAATCGCCCGATGAGTCAAGCGAGAGGGTGCAATCATCTTCAGCAATGTGAATGTTCAGCTTCACATCAGGATTGGTGATGCGTATGTTAGGACGTTCGCCCGTAGTGTCACGAAAATAGTCAACAATGGCATCCTTTACCTTGTAAGCCACAAACTTTGAGTGACGGAACTCTTCAGAGAATACTACTGAGTCAACAGCAAAAGTAGTGTTCACATCGAGGTATTGGCTCCAATCTATTTGGCGCACGGCATTGTACACATCGTCAGCACCTTTGGCCTTGAAGTGTTTAATGGGTTTGAGCACACGTATGGCTGTGCGCAGACAAAAGTTGGCACGATACATCATGGCCTTGTCGCCAGTGAATGACACCATGCGACGACCTATTTGTACGTTGTTTGCACCGAGTTCAGTGAGTTCTTGTGCCAATACCTCTTCAAGTCCCTGAAAGGTTTTGGCTATGAGTTCAAATTCTTGCATAAAGCTTTGCTATTGTGCGAATGAGTATGTGTGAGCGGTGAGAAGGTTGTAAACGTGGGTGTGCGCGTGAAGGGTCAACGAGGAGTTACACTTTTTCGCCTGCGGCAACATCGTGTGTCACCCATTTATTGGCACCTATCACAGCTCCTTGTCCTATAGTGATGCGACCTAACACTGTAGCGTTTGAATAAACTATCACATTGTCTTGTAGTATGGGGTGTCGCGGATTGTTCTTTACAGGATTGCCATTTTGGTCAAGCGGAAAGCTCTTGGCACCCAATGTTACGCCTTGGTAGAGTTTTACATTGCGCCCTATAATGCAAGTGGCGCCTATCACTACACCCGTTCCGTGGTCAATGGTAAAGTATTCACCTATCTGAGCGCCTGGGTGTATATCAATGCCCGTTTCGCTATGTGCTAATTCGGTAATGATGCGCGGAATGAGTGGCACATCTAAGCGATACAGTTCGTGCGCAATGCGATAGCAAGTTAAAGCCCGTATGGCAGGATAACAGCTGATTACCTCGCCATAATTTTGCGCAGCAGGATCACCCAAGTAAGCAGCCTCAACATCGGTGGCTAAAGTGCGACGCACCTGTGGCAACATGCTAATGAGTGTGGCTGCTATGGCCTCGGCCTTAGCATGGTAATCAACGCAACAAGCGCCACGATTTTCCTCCTCTTGTTGCCCAAAACAAAGTCCCGCCTGTATTTGTGCAGTTAGCAAGGCAAAGAGGCGTTCCACCTCCATACCTATGTGGTAGCGCACCGTCACGGCATTGAGCGTACTCCGACCATAGTAACCAGGAAAAAGCACGGCACGACACAAGCCTATTATCTCTTCAAGCGCTGCCGACGAGGGTAAGGGGTCGCCATGCCGATGCTGATGAAATAGGCCCTTCATCTTACTTGTGTCTGAAAGGTCTTCAACCGTTTGCTGTAGCAAATGGGTATAGCTTTCGGGAGGATTCATAGGAACTTGTTGGGTTAATAATTATACAAGTAGGTATTCAAAATTAGTTGATATAATCATGGTCAGAATGAGTTGATTTGCCTTGGCACATTCTTTCGCCCATAAACATAGATTTCATCGGTCACGTAGCCCGCTACGTTCTCTCTTCAACCTTTGTTTCTGAACGATATACTGCACCAACTCATATCAACTAATTTTGAATACCTACTTAGATGGGGCAAAGTTACGAAAAACTTTTTGTAACGCATGGCATTTGCTTGGCTTATCACAACTGCTTTTGTCAACTCTATTTAACGAAATGTGCGGTAATTCGTTATTAAAATCGGTATTACCGCAAATAGTACCGCTTTACCACATGCTCTGTAACATAAAAGCGCGAAATTTGCATTGCTTTTTTAAGGCGAACACATTACAACACAGACAATCAAAACAATTAAAATATAACAACTACACACAACGATGAGAAAAAAAATTACCTCATTAGCTTTGCTGCTCATGTGCTGCGTTTTCAGTGCATTGGCGCAAAAGGTGGCCGAAACGCCAACTCCTTACTCAGAACTTACCAATGGTGAATACTTGGTACTCATTAACTCTGACAAAACAAGCGAAAATGGTAACTTTCTGTTCAGCAAAAACAATCAGCCTTATGTTGACTACAAAACAAAAGGTACAGGTTTGATTGGCTCTACTCTTACAGATAACGACAAGGCTTACATCTGGACAGTTAACAAGTCGGATGCTGGCGTTACCATTACTAATAAGTCAACTGGTAAGGCTCTTTCTGGTAAAGACAGAGAACAAGCTACCATGAATCTTGGCAATGCTACTACTTACAAGGTTACTGAAAGTGGTGATGCTATTGTTTTGTCGGTTGATGGAACTTATTGGGATTGGGGTAAAAAAAATTACACAGCCTACATCGTCAACAACATTCCCGATAACTACGATGGTAACACAAGCGAGACATTCTTGGGCACATATGGTAAATATGAAAATAATGATATCAGCAATCACGCTGAAATAGCCAAGTTCAAGTTCTACAAACTTGCTCCCTTCACTGAAGTTACATACAACTACGTATATGATGGCCAAACACGCTTCACAGCTAAAGTAAATGCCACGGTAGGCCAGGCCTTCCCCGACCCTACCATCAGCTTCACATTGCCTGACTACGTTTCATTTTCAAGCATCAAACCCGAAGGCACCTACCAAGAAGGCACCAGCTTTGACTTGCCCTTGAATATCAATCTGCCTTTCGAAACAAGTACTGATGAGAATCCCTACTATTATTACTTGGTAAACGATGGCGATGTACGCACTATGATTTATGGTAAGTCTGGCAACAATGATCTCCTCTTCCGCAGTGAGGCACAAGCTGAAAACTTAAACGATGCACGTAACGACCTTTGGTTCATAAAGGGTAATCCCTTTGATGGTTTCCAATTTACAAATGTAGGCACAGGACACATTGCAAAGTCAAATTCTGCATTTCATAGATATGTTTCTTTCTACGGAATGGCCGGCAACATAGACACTTGGAACGTTTATAAAATCAGCGACACCACATTTGGTATTACTTCTGATGCAAGAGCTTGGACATTCAATGGCAACGCTATCAACTTCTCAGACCCTGCTACTGACGATGCTCATGCCTTCCAGTTCACTCCTGCCACCATCACTTTACCTCTTCACGAGTCTGTAGCCGACAATGCTTTCTTTGCCACTACTTGCTTGCCTTACAACGTTGAGATTGCTGATGGCGAAGCATCTAAAACTGAAGTTTATGCAGGTGTACTCAATACAGACAAAACTGAATTGAATATGCAAAACATCGGCTCTTTCATTCCTGCCAACCAAGGGGTTGTTCTTAAGAACGAAAATGCTTCTGAAGTTACACTCAACCTTAACACATCAACAAATGTAGCCGATTTTAGCAACGACTTGCAAGGCACTACTACCGAAATCAGCACTGAGGGCATTTTGTCATTTGGCCGCGCCAATGGTACGGGCAATGTTGGTTTCTTCCGTTCTGGAAACGCTACTCTTCCTGCCAACCGCGCTTACATCAAGTTAAGCAATGAAAGCATTCAATCTTTGGCCATGAACTTTGGCACTGTTACGGGCATCAACAATGCTACTAACTCTTCTGCCGTTAAGAGTAATGCTCCTATCTACGACCTCAGCGGTCGCCGTGTGTTCAACACCGTTAAGGGCGGTCTCTATATTCAACAGGGTCGCAAATTCATTGCTAAATAACAACACAAAAATATTTAAACGCACAATCATGAAAAAAACTTATATACAGCCTACCGCCATGGCCATTGCCTTTAGCAGCGAAAATGATGTGGCTAAAAGCACTATGCTCGTTGGCAGTAATGTTACACAAACTGATGATTGGAGCAATCCTCGCATTTGGAATGACGAGGAATGGGAAGAGGAAGAGGAATAATCTTCTGCTTCTACACGCTTCTCATTACATCTTTTGATTCAAACGAAGCCTCACACAACGTTTCTTTATGTGTGAGGCTTTGTCTTTTTTATAGACAAGGTAGGCGGCACCTCAGCAATAAAAATGAAAGACTTTCAGCCTTTCATTTTGTATTGCTCTCGGTTTGCACTACCTTTGTCCCCATGAACGTAAAAATAGACCCATCATGGGCAACTCAATTGCAAAATGAGTTTGATGCCCCTTACTTTAAACAACTGACTGACTTTGTACGTACTGAGTATGCACAAGGGCCTTGTTATCCACCAGGACCCGAAATTTTTAATGCTTTCAACCTTTGTCCTTTTAACAAGGTAAAGGTGGTTATCATCGGACAAGACCCTTACCACGGACCTGGACAGGCTGAAGGGCTTTGTTTTTCGGTGAAGGATGGGGTGCGTATGCCTCCCTCATTGGTCAATATATTTAAAGAGATTCAAAGCGACACAGGACGCCCTATGCCTACATCGGGCAGTCTGCGACGCTGGGCTGAACAAGGGGTGCTACTGCTCAATGCTACCCTTACGGTGCGCGAACACCAAGCTGCCTCACATGCGGGCCATGGATGGGAAACGTTTACTGATGCCGTTATTCGTCAGCTATCTGCTCAACGCAACCACTTGGTGTTTATTCTGTGGGGAAGCTATGCACAAAAAAAAGGACAAGTAATTGACCGCTCACGCCACCTCGTGCTTTGTTCTGCTCACCCCTCTCCCCTTTCGGCTTATCATGGTTTCTTTGGCAATCATCACTTTACACGCTGCAATGACTACTTATTGCAACATGGCGAACAACCCATTAGCTGGTAAGCCACATTACACATTACCACAACACTTCTAAACATATACTACTCTACATGCGAATTCCTCCTATCATACAAGTGGGCGACGTGCTCTTGTCGTCCGACATACTTACCGAATGCTTTTGTTGTGACCTTGATGCTTGTAAAGGTCAATGTTGTGTTGAGGGCGACAGCGGTGCCCCCCTTACACTTGACGAGGTGGGCCATCTTGAAGAGGTGCTCGATGAGGTTTGGCCTGAATTGAGTGCCTCTGCTCAAGCTACCATCGACCGTCAAGGTGTGGCCTACACCGATAGCGAAGGTGACCTTGTAACCAGCATTGTGAATGGCAAAGACTGTGTGTTTACTTGCTACAACCAAGCTGGCTGCTGCTTCTGTGCTACCGACAAGGCTTATCGTGAAGGACGCACAGCCTGGTGTAAACCCATATCGTGTGCCCTCTACCCTATTCGCGAAAAGCAATTTAGCAACGGCACAGTTGGACTGCAATACCATCGTTGGAGCGTGTGCCATGCTGCCGTTAAAAAGGGACGCGAATTGCAACTCCCCATCTATAAGTTTTTAAAGGACCCTCTTATTCGCCGCTTTGGTGCTGCTTGGTACGATGAACTATGTCAAGTGGCTGAACAAGTGCTTTCTGAAGAGTGCTAACAATTTAGTTGACGGGTTAACAGGTTAACAAGTTAACGGGTAAGTTAGTTGACGAGTAACAATAGGCTTAGTAGGCCATTTAAATAGCGTTTAAACAGCGTTTGCCCCCATAGCAAATGTGGCTGTAGCCTTGCAGTAAGGTTACAGCCACATTTGTTATAGGAGTTATTTTCCCCCAAAAGGGATGTTACGTTATTTTTGTTCAAAGGTGGTTTTGTCAATAAAGTAACGCGGACGTCGCTTTACTTCGGTATAAATTTTGCCCACATACTCACCTATGATGCCACAAGCCAATAATATGGCACCCCCTATAAACCATATACTGACCAACTGCGATGTCCATCCCGCAATGGCTCTGCCCTCTACATACGACACTATGCCATAAACTATGGCACACAACGATATGACCATAAAGGATAAACCTAAATAGGTTATAAACTGCAACGGACGTACCGAAAACGAGGTGATGCCATCAACAGCAAAGGCTAACATCTTGCGCAAAGGATACTTTGACTCTCCTGCAAAGCGCTCTGCACGATCGTAATACACCATGGCTGTGTTAAAGCCCAAGGTAGTTACCATACCGCGCAAAAACAAGTTGCGCTCAGGATACTGCATCAAGGCTTGCAAAGCACGCTGTGAGAGCAACCTAAAGTCGGCATGGTTGTACACCACCTGTGCCCCCATTAGGTGCATGATGCGGTAAAAGCCTTGTGCCGTACTGCGCTTAAACCATGTATCGGTGGTACGCTCCCGACGCACCCCATACACCACGTCAATGCCCTGATTAAAGTAATCAACCATTTGCTCTATAGCAGCCACATCGTCTTGCAAGTCGGCATCAATACTCACAGCAGCATGGCTGTGTGTGGCAGCCCATTCAAGTCCTGCCCACAAGGCTTGTTGGTGTCCTGCGTTATGAGCCAGCGACAAGCCCTTTACACGCTCATCTTGCTGCGCATATTGTGCTATGAGCGACCACGTGTGGTCGGTGCTACCATCATTCACATACACTATGCAGCCGTCAGTTATTTTACCCACAGCCTGCAAATGGTCGAGCATTGAGGTGAGGCGCTGCGTGGTTTCAGGCAACACCGCCTCTTCATTGTAACAAGGAACTATGATTGAAAGTGTCATGATTATTTTTTTATACAACACGTTGGCGAAATTAGTTAACAGGTCTGTTACTTTTTGAAAGGTAAGAAATTTAAAAAAACTTGACAAACTTACCCGTTAACTTGTCAACTACTTCCGCCTACGCGTAAAAACAAACCTTACCAGCACAAAGTTAACTGGCACTGCTATAGCAAATACAGGCAAAGGTGCCCATGCTGAGGGTACACCTAACCACAAAAACACATTGAGCAATACCATGTGTAACACATAGTTCACGCCATGTGCGCCCCCCATGCCCACCAACTTGCGCCACGAGGGAGCTATGCGAAAGGTGAACCAAGCTGTTAAGTAAAAGTTTACCACAAAACTCAACACATAACCCAAGGTATAGGCCACATTCAGCGGCATCACCCAGCGCAACAGCAAGTAAAGACCATAATGCAGGGCCGTGGCAAAGCCTCCTACTAACACAAAACGTAAGGCTTGTCCAGCTGTTTTACCTTTAGTTTTTGACATCGAAGCGATAGAGTTTGAGCCATTTGTGGTCGTCACAGCTCATGTGATTAAAATCTCTTACCAACGTTACTTGATAGTGTGGATAACGTTTACTAAAGTCGCATATCTCGTCATTGCCCACAATGAGTAGTCCTTGCTGTGGATGAATTGCTTCGAAGGGAGCTACGCGGTCACCTAAATAATAATTAATGGTGAAGGGATGCAAAGGGTTGCCTGGCGTTACATCGGTGCGGAAGGAATAAATTTGTCCCACAGGCTGCTGCTGTGCTATATAGTCGGCCATCCACTTATCGCTCTTGGTGTTGAGTACCATGGGTTGATAAATGCAGTCAAGCGATATGTAAATGGCCATGATCATATAAAACACAGGCACCCACATGGCACGTTCAGCACGTTGCCTTACGTAATGCAACGCTCCGAACAAGGTGATAAAGAAGGCCACATAATGCAACACATTTAGCGGTGTAGTACGCAAAGCTGTCAACATGGCCACATTTTGTGCTGCATGCTTACCCTGGCCTAACAACGACTCAGGCACAACCCCCACACGCACCGCCACAAAACTCACACAGAGTAACAACGACAAGGTTGCCATCGTTAGTCCAAAGGCACTCACCACCTTGCGGTGATGCGCACGCAACCATATAAGCAATTCGGCTATGTAATAGGCCACAAAGGGGTAAACGGGCAGCAAATAAACACTGCGTTTGCTCTTGGGTATGCAATAAAACACAAATATCACCACCGCGCTGAGCAGCGCAAAGAGCCGTGCATCATTCATGCTACCAATGCCTTGCTTTAAGCGAGTACATGCACCGCTCCACTTATTGACTAAAGCGTGGTTAGCGGGTATCACCTTGCGCCAATTTACCACAAAGAGCGACATGAGCAGCAACAAGGTGTAAGGCACAAAGCCTGTTATGAGGGTAAGTACATTATAAGGCCAAGGGTTCACATGGCTCTCATAGGTCATTTTGCCCAACAGACGCAACACATTCTCTTCATACACCAAGTCAAGAAAACGCTGTCCACCCTGTGCATAGGCTGCCACATACCACGCAGCAGGTAGCACACAACTCAGCACACCTACCACAGCCATGCGCCACAACACGGGCCAAAAGCCACGACCACGCACCCAAGCAAACACCGCCACTACTAAGCACGGCAAGGCGGCTCCTACGGGTCCCTTGCTGAGCAAAGCCCCACTTAAGCACAATATGCCCCACACAGGTAAGCCATGCATGCCACGTTCTACCCAAGCGTAGAGTTGGTAAAGGGCCAACACCATCATGCAGGTGAGTACCATGTCTACACGACATGCCACTCCTGCACGGTGCACTTCAAAACTGGTGAGCGTAATGAGTGCCATGTACCAAGCCACCATTTCACCCCTGCGGTGGGCAAAGAAGCGAAAACCTGCCACTACCATTGCTATCAGTGCCAAGGCCGATGGCAAACGTGATGTGTACTCCGTCACATGTCCTATAGGCAATGAACACAGAGCCACTAACCAATGAAAGAAGGGGGGCTTATAAGCCATGTCCACTCCATTGTTAATAGGCAACACCCAGTTGCCATCCTTTAGCATAGACAATGCTACTACTGCCTCACGAGGCTCACCGCGGGTGTTGAAGAGTGTTTCGCCCAAAAAGGGCAATAATACTACGCAGCACAACAGCAAAAGCAGCCATGTGCTACGATTGATTGACTGGTTGCCAGCCAAAGGCGTACTGTTCAGTGTGGTCATCAATCGGAGTGTTTTAGGGGGTTAAACTGTGCCATTAAAGCACGAAATAGCTAATTTTTGCACAAAAATAGCATTTTTCTTTGGTAAAAATTTGGAGATTTGCAAAAAACACGTACCTTTGCATCGCTTTTAAGGCCAAGAGCCTTGCTGAAGCAGCCCAGATGGCGGAATCGGTAGACGCGCTGGTCTCAAACACCAGTGGGGCAACCCGTGCCGGTTCGACCCCGGCTCTGGGTACCGCAAGAGAGAAGTTAGCAATGACTTCTCTCTTTTTTTTCGTTCAAACTTAGCAAGAAAGAGAGAGGGGGCTATTTACTTTAGGAAGGGCTAATCATTCTGATAAGTAGGTATTCAAAATTAGCTGATAACGCGTTGGCGGAATTAGTAAACAAGTTAACGGGTTAACAGGTTAACAGATAAGTTTGTCAAGTCCTTTAGCTTCTTACCATTCTGACTTTAACATAATAAGAGGTGTATAGCATACTTACTTGTTAACTCGCTAACAAAGAATTCCACCAATGGGTAGCTTATATAAAAAATATATACATTCATTCATATCTTTTAATTAAAATCCTTACATTTGCAGCATAGCCACGAACAATGAGACTTGAACTCATATAAGGGTGGTTCTAATAATTCTGTTTTTAATATTCTAATTTATAGATACGTTATAGATAGTAGAACACCTACACAAGACGACATATATTTTTATTTACACAAATAATCACATAGCTTATGAGAAAGATTACCCAATCCTTCTTTGCACTTGCAGTAGCCTTTGCTGCCACTTGCAGTGCAGCTGCACAAACGGTTGTAACCGAACTGAGCCAATTGAGCGACAGCAAGGCATACACCTTAGCAGTAAAACGTGCAGCACTCGATGCCAGCACCGATAAATTTACAAACACCACAGCTGATGCCAGCAGCACAGCACAGCAATTTGCCATTCATAAATATGGCGAAAACACTTACGTGGTTTATAGCTTGAGCAAAAGCCAATTCTTGACAAAGTCAAGCAACAAGGGTGTGTTCACCGACTACCCCACCACTCAGTTCACACTGACTGCTGCTCAAACTGAAGGCCGCTGGATTTTTAATCACAGCAGCAGTAGCACCCGCATCAACATTGGTAATGACAAAGACCTCTTCATTGATGGCTGGAGCACCGACGATGATGGTAACCAATTTCAAATTACCGAAGTAAGCAACTTGGACGAAGCTACTAAAACAGCGGTAGATGAGATTGTTGAAAAGGAAAAGAGCAACAATGCCTTTACCAACCAAATCAACACACTCGACCAACTAAGCAACAACAAGGCTTACTATGTGTTCAACGCACGTGGTGCATGGGCTTATAGCGCAAGCGATAACCCCACAGGTTTGACATCAACACAAAACGCTACTGAGCATTTCCTTGACAATGGTTTGAAAACATTCGCTTTGCTCAAGTCAGCTCGTGGCAACTACTATGCTTACAATGTGGCAGCTAAAATGTTCGTGGGCAAGCAAGATGGTGGTACTACATTAACCACCACACCGAGCGTAGCTGGTAACATTTTGAATGCCAGTGAGGGTCGCGTACAAGTAGGCACTCCTTGGGTGTTCGACCTTAATGGTAACCAACTTAATATTACCCCCAGCTTTACCGAAAAGTTTGGCATCATCACTTCATGGAACGACGTTAACGATGAAGGTAACGCTGTAGGCTTTATGGAGGCTGGTGACTTTGACGCTACTGAAGCGATGGCTGCCATTGATGCTTTTGAGGCTGAAAATGACTTCTTGACTGATAGCATCACTCCACGCAGCGGCTACACATTTAGCCAAGTTCCCGAGGTGAAGGTTAGCTTCACCACTGAAGTTGAATGCAACACAGACAATATTAGCATCAAAAAGGATGGCCAAGCCCTACCCGAAGGCATCAATGCGAAGTTTAACACTGAAAATAAGTCAAAATTAATCATCAACTTGGTGAAGGCTGTAGGCGAAAATGCTACTGAAGAACCTGTTACTGACGAGGGTGTGTACACTATTCACATTCCTTACACCGCCATCACCAACCAAATGGGTATATTCCTTGACAAGGACATCGACCTTACTTACAACATCAATGCTAATGGTCCTACTGAAGCCTTAGCTCTTGTTAATATTGCCCCCGCTGAGTTGTCAACTAAAAAGGAATTTGAAACCTTCCCCGAAATCACATTGACTTTCAACCGCGAAGTTAGCATAGACAATACTAAGCAAATTAAAATCAACACGATGTTTGGTTCTGCTGCTGGAGCTAAGGTATCTGCCCAGGTAAGCAGCGAGGATGCAAAGAAAGTTATCCTTACCACTACAGGCGCTGACGAAACAGGCAACTATATTATAAACATTCCCAGCGACATCTTTGTTGACCAATATGGCCAAGGCAACGATGCTACTGACATTGAAGTAGCCATTGCTGCTGCAGCTAACACACTCACCGTAAAGGAAATCACTCCTGCTGAAAACGAACCTGTAAAGGAACTTGACAAAGTTACCATTGAGTTCAACGACGAGGTAGGTTTGGTTCGTGAGGACAAGATTGAGTCTATTGAATTGACCAACGGAAATGGTGAAAACCTTAACAATGAGGTTGTATCAGTAGATTTTCCTTTTGATATTGATGGTCAAGCCAACTATACAAAGATTATCATTTACGTGAACCTCAAAAAGGATGGTACTTACACCTTCACCTTGCCTGAAGGCCTTGTTTACAACTGCTTGGCCGATGATTCTGCTGAAGACTATGGTGTATCAATGGGTGCTACTTATAACCCCGAAATTACTTTCTCTGTTACCATTGACACCACTACTGGCATTAACACCATTAAGGCTACTACTAAAGATGGCAAGGCTATCTACAACCTGAAGGGTGTGAAGGTGAACAAGGCTGCTCATGGTGTGTTCATCGTTAATGGCAAAAAGCAGATTGTAAAGTAACCACTTAGGCCATAGACCTAACACATACACTTAGATTAAGCCCCTGCGCGCTATGTTATATTAGCTCGCAGGGGCTTTTAATACCCGTTGGCGGAATTTCAGGTTAACGGGTTAACAAGTTGACAGGTTAACAAGTAAGTAT
>URDV01000019.1 GCA_900546605.1 uncultured Prevotella sp. | reverse complement strand
GTGCTACTGAAGGTTCACTTGACGGAGCAGCTAATGACAACTGGTCTTCATACAAAAAGACCAAAATGAAGCATTGGGATAAGGACCTCCGTCTTGACGTAGGTGTTACTTACAACCTCGGCAAGTGCACTTGGGACAAGGTACCCGATGTTGACGCTTTGATGGCTATGAACAAGGAGCAAATGGATGCCCTCAACCAATCACTCAAGGAACAACAAGACGAAAACGCACGTTTGCGCGACATGTTGGCTAATGCCAAGAACCAAGTGGTTGAAAAGGGTAGCAAAGAATATGTGGGTACTACCTCAAGCGTATTCTTCAACATCAACTCTGCTAAGGTTGCCAGCCGCAAGGATCTTGTTAACGTAAAGGAAGTTGCCGAATATGCTAAGGCTAACAACGCTAAGATCGTTGTTACTGGTTATGCCGATAGCAAGACTGGCTCTGCTGAATACAACCAGAAGCTCTCTGAAAAACGTGCTGAAACTGTTGCTAACGAACTCGTTAAGATGGGCGTTAACCGCGACAACATCATTACCGAGGCTAAGGGTGGTGTAATGAACCTTTCTCCGTTCTCATACAACCGTCGTGCTACAGTTAAGATTCAGTAATAGCAACTTACTTAACTAACAACACATAGACACTTTGTGCCAAATACCCACATAAAATGGGTATTTGGCACTTTTTCTTTTCTTATAAAGCTGCTCTTGCATTGCACAGAACCAAATAAATGATTTTCACCCCAAGCAGAGTTTACATAAAACGGATTATCATGGTTTAAATGATGAAAAATGAAGTAAAAACAAAAAAACAGATAAGCAAAAGCATTCATTTTCAAAACAAATGCGTAATTTTGCAGCAAGTTTCAGCCAAAAGATGGAATGAACGTTGCTCGAACAACTTCTCCACTGAGGGCCGAGTGCCCAACCCGTTCCTGCCACAATCACCATTCACTACGCTGAAGCCTTATTTATTCACTTTATTATTAACACATTAAATGGAGAATTTAAAAAACATTGCACCGCTTGCGGACTTTGACTGGAACGCATTCGAGAACGGTACCGTTGAATCAACTCAAAGCCACGACGAACAAGAGAAGGCTTACGACGCAACCCTTGGTCGCGTAAACGAAAACGAAGTTGTTGAAGGTACAGTAATTTCAATCGGTAAGCGCGAAGTAGTTGTAAACATCGGCTACAAGAGCGATGGTATCATCCCCGTAAACGAATTCCGTTACAATCCTGACTTGAAGGTAGGCGATACTGTTGAAGTATACGTTGAGAATCAAGAAGACAAGCGTGGCCAACTCGTGCTCTCACACAAGAAGGCTCGTGCAAGCAAGTCTTGGGAACGCGTTAACGCAGCTCTCGAGAACAAGGAAGTTATCAAGGGTTACATCAAGTGCCGCACTAAGGGTGGTATGATTGTTGACATCTTTGGCATCGAAGCATTCTTGCCTGGTTCACAAATCGACGTTAAGCCCATCCGCGACTACGATGTATTCGTTGGTAAGACAATGGAATTCCAGGTTGTTAAAATCAACCAGGAATACAAAAACGTTGTTGTATCACACAAGGCACTCATCGAGGCTGAACTCGAAGCTCAAAAGCAAGAAATCATCTCTAAGCTTCAGAAGGGTCAAGTACTCGAAGGTACCGTTAAGAATATCACTTCTTATGGTGTATTCATCGACCTTGGTGGCGTAGATGGTTTGATTCACATCACCGACCTTTCATGGGGCCGCGTAAACGATCCTCATGAAATCGTTGAACTCGATCAAAAACTCAACGTTGTTATCCTTGACTTCGATGAAGAGAAGAAGCGTATTGCTCTCGGTCTTAAGCAACTCACTCCGCATCCTTGGGATGCCCTCGATCCTAACCTCAAGGTAGGTGACAAGGTTAAGGGTAAGGTTGTTGTTATGGCTGACTACGGTGCATTCGTTGAAATCGCTCCGGGCGTTGAAGGTCTTATTCACGTAAGCGAAATGAGCTGGAGCCAGCACTTGCGCTCAGCTCAAGACTTCCTCAAGGTAGGCGACGAAGTTGAAGCTGTTATCCTTACACTTGATCGCCAAGAGCGCAAGATGTCACTCGGTATCAAGCAGCTCAAGGACGATCCTTGGAAGGACATTGAGGTGAAGTACCCCGTAGGTTCACGTCACCACGCAAAAGTTCGCAACTTCACTAACTTTGGTGTTTTTGTTGAACTCGAAGAAGGTGTTGATGGCCTCATCCACATCTCTGACCTCTCTTGGACTAAGAAGATTAAGCACCCCTCTGAATTCACTCAGATTGGCGCCGACATCGAAGTTGTTGTTCTCGACATCGACAAGGACAACCGTCGTCTCTCTCTCGGTCACAAGCAGCTCGAAGAGAATCCTTGGGACGTATTCGAAACCACTTTCACTGAAGGCAGTGTACATGAGGGTACTATCGTAGAACTCATGGACAAGGGTGCTGTAGTTCAGCTCGAATATGGTGTTGAAGGTTTTGCTACTCCTAAGCACCTTGTTAAGGAAGATGGCTCACACGCTAAGGAAGGCGAAAAGCTCCCCTTCAAGGTTATTGAATTCAACAAGGACACTAAGCGCATCATCCTTTCACACAGCCGTACATTCGAAGATGCTCAACGTGGCAGCGAAACACCTGCTCCTCGCAAGGCTCGCTCTAACAAGAGCAAGAACAGCGACATCCCTGCTATCCAAAACCAAGCCGCTACCACTTCACTTGGTGAAAACAATGCACTCGCTGCATTGAAGGCTAAAATGGAAAAGGGTGAGTAATCTCTGATAACTCCTTGAATGTGTAAATCACGCATACACAATATGCTGATTTACTACCAATATAAGCGTTACGTTCAGCAATGAGCGTAACGCTTTTTTACGTCTATGTCTTTTTGTTTGGGTAATCCCCCAATCACATAGCTTGTTATAACACCCTTCGTCCCCCTTTTCGGGAAACATATATCTTCGAACGAAAGATATATCTGCATCGCGATAATGGTTCTTTCAATGTAAAGATAATTTATGAATAACTACTTATCTGTTTCCACGGACCGCATGATGTAGGAATTTTGCATTTTACTTTAAAAATACATGGCATACTTACTTGTTAACCCACTAAAGCAAAAATCCATCAATGAGCGTCTATATGTGAGGGGAAAATAAAATGCTATTTTTCGGAAATATTGACTTATTGGATAGACGAAATAATGTAATTGGGTAATAATTTAATGGTAGAAAAGGATGGGCTATTGGGGCATAAAATAAAAAACTTAGGGGTAAATGGTATGCTTTCGTATAAATAATGCAAATTAAAGTTATAAGGTTTGTAAAGAATTGAGTCTATTTTATACAATAACATCATTTTTTTGAGCTACAAATAACTTGTATCAATGAAAATATTATCTTATTCCCCCATTTTCAAGAGCAGGATGAAAGCCCAATAAAGCACGTAGACATGGCAAGCATAGCGACACTCGGGCAAAGCGTTTATACTCCTTCGAGCACTATACTCATGTGCGGTTGAGTACTATACTCATGTGCGGTTGAGTACTGTACTCATGTGCGGTTGAGTACTATACTCATGTGCGGTTGAGTACTATACTCATGTGCGGTTGAGTACTATACTGTGACTTTGACTGATTATACCTTACATCAATGTGGGCGAATTTACCCATACGAATCAATATAGCCCCCTCTTTTATTACGTACGAATATAACAACATAACGATGCCTTTGCGTGTTTTCTTAATGGTGCGCAGTAAAAATCCACTGTTACTTATTGATACCTTGCAAAAGTTATTTATCTCAAAACGTAAAGTTTTATACACAGAATACTATCAAATAGAAAATAATTCATTACTTTTGCGTTGCTAAAAGGATAAAAGCTGATTTACCTTAACAACAAACATAACTGAACAGAATCAACAAAAGTAATAATGAGCCAACTCATCCACCCCAAAGACTACAAAGCCTTGCTAAACATGCACAAAACGGAGCAAGGCATCAAATTAATAAAAGACTTTTTTCAACAAAACCTATCAACCGAATTGCGTTTACGCCGCGTCACCGCCCCACTATTTGTTATGCAAGGCTTAGGCATCAACGATGACTTAAATGGCGTAGAACGTCCTGTAACCTTCCCTATTAAAGACTTAGGCGACCGCAAAGCTGAAGTGGTACACTCTTTGGCTAAATGGAAACGACTCACATTGGCCGACTATCACATTCCCACTGGACATGGCATCTACACCGACATGAATGCCATACGTGCCGATGAGGAATTAGACAACTTGCACTCACTCTACGTTGATCAATGGGATTGGGAGGCTGTTATTGAAAAGAAAGACCGCACATTGGCCTTCTTGAAGAATGTAGTAGAACGCATCTATGCAGCTATTCGCCGCACGGAATATTTGGTTTGTGAAACTTACGATTCAATTAAGCCCTTCTTGCCCGAAAAAATACATTTTGTTCATAGCGAGGAACTCTTACAAATGTATCCCGACCTCACCCCGAAAGAGCGCGAAGATGCCATTTGCAAAAAATATGGAGCTGTGTTTGTTATAGGCATTGGTGGCAAACTATCTGATGGTAAAAAACATGATGGGCGTGCCCCTGACTATGACGATTGGTCAACCATTGCCGAAAATGGCTTGGCTGGACTTAATGGTGACATTCTTATTTGGTATCCCGTGCTTGAACGCTCATTTGAACTATCATCAATGGGTATTCGTGTTGATAAAGAAGCCCTCTTGCGCCAACTCAAAATTGAGGGTCAAGAGCAACGTGAATCACTCTACTTTCACCAACGCCTATTAAATAATGAACTTCCCTTATCAATTGGTGGAGGTATTGGCCAAAGCCGTTTGTGTATGGTTTTACTACACAAAGGACATATAGGCGAAATACAAGCCAGCATATGGCCTGAAGATATGCGTAAGGAATGTCGCGAATGCGGAATGCCGTTAATTTAATTTCTCAACACACGCAATAATTTGTCAGTTGGCTTAAGTGCTGACATACTTATTTTCTACTTCGAGTTATCATTACACATCTTTTGTTACAAATGAAGTGAATGATAACTCGAATTGTTTTTATTTGCAAACTAACTGGCATTTATACTACAAAAGAGTGGCACTTCATTAAACTTTTCGTATCTTCGCAACCAACAATATATTTACACTCCAATATGCTACAATCAAAAATCTACCCATACTTAATTTTTATCTTATTGCTACTGTCAGCATGTAACAATAAAAAAGGTGACACAACACCCACAACTATAAGCACCGATTCCTTAGTCGACACTACTGTTGCTGACCAAATTGCCGACTCTACCATCTACGGAACTTCGACTGAAGACTTTGGCATGAGCACCTTTAGCATGGTTACTGACAAGGGTGACACGCTTTATTTGTACCGAACTGCTCAAGATGGCACCGATGGGAAAATATATGGCAGCATGCAATATGGCGAACGATATGCGTTGACCACTCGTGACAACGGAGAAGCCATAGGCGTGCTCATTAACATTACTGAGCTTGACAAAAAGTTGAAAGACTACGAAATATGTAATGGTAAATTGATTGTTAACGGTGACACTACGCCTATTGAAAAATATCTGAAGTAAAAAATACTAACATCATACAACATCAATGTTTTCAGGAATAGTTGAATCAATTGCACATGTCGTAGCAGTTGAAACAGACAGAGAGAATAAGCACTTTACCCTTGAATGCGACTTTGCACCCGAACTAAAGATTGACCAAAGTGTCGCTCACAATGGGGTATGCCTCACTGTAGTGAAATTGAATGGCAAACAATATGTAGTAACGGCTATGGATGAAACGCTCAAGCGTTCAAATTTGGGCCTGCTACAGCCAGGTGATGAAGTGAACGTTGAACGCTCCATGCAAATGAATGGCCGATTAGATGGCCACATTGTGCAAGGACACGTTGACACCACAGCTACTTGCACAGATATTAAAGATGCCAATGGCAGCTACGAGTTTACTTTTGCTTACGAGGTTGACAACGAACTCATTAAGCGTGGATACTTTACTGTTGACAAAGGTTCTGTCACTGTGAATGGTGTAAGTTTAACCGTATGCCAGCCCTCTCGCAACACTTTTAAAGTATGTATCATTCCCTTCACCTTTGAGCACACCAACTTTCACAACATTAAAGTAGGTAGCAAGGTTAACATCGAGTTCGACATTTTGGGCAAGTACATCAGTAGAATGAACGAATTAACAAAATAAGTGGGTTTACATTAACACCATCATGTTAAAGCTACTCTGCATATTCATCGGTGGAGGATTGGGGAGCATGTGCCGCTACACCATAGGGGCATATCTACTCAAATCGTCTACCGAACATTTTCCTTGGCCAACTTTTGTAGCCAATGCTTTAGGTTGCTTGCTTATCGGCCTATTGGTGGGAGGCTTTGAACGCTATCACGCCCATTGGCTACAAATGCTTTTAATTACAGGTTTTTGTGGAGGATTTACTACCTTCTCAACCTTTTCAAACGAGAGTGTGCAACTTCTACGCCAAGGACTTTACTTGCTTGCTATTACCTACATGGTACTTTCATTGCTCGTAGGACTCTCTGCCGCAGGTTTTGGATACTTTATGGTGCGAAATGCACTTTGACAATATATGGGGTATTCAAACGCTTTTACACAGTTATAGTGTGTGGGGTCTATAAAAAGAGATGGAGCAATCATTTATCTTCCCCCTTAAGAAACCATTTTAATCCATGCGCAAAAAAGACCTCTACCAACATGTGTTGCAATACTTTGAGCAAACAATGGATGCTACTGAAACGGAGTTGCATTTTAGCAACCCCTTTGAGTTATTAGTAGCAGTGGTGTTATCAGCCCAATGCACCGACAAACGAATCAATCAGGTTACTCCAAGGCTGTTTGCCGACTTTCCCGTTCCTGAGGCCATGGCAGCTACTACCCCTGAGGTTATTTACGACTACATTCGCTCCGTAAGCTACCCTAACAATAAGGCCAAGCACTTAGTTGGATTAGCTAAAATGTTAGTGAAGGATTTTAACAGCCAAGTGCCTTCAACGCTTGAGGAGTTAACCCAACTGCCCGGTGTGGGACGTAAAACGGCCAACGTTATACAAGCCGTAGCCTTTGGCAAAGCTGCATTGGCCGTTGACACACATGTGTTCCGCGTAAGTCATAGATTAGGCTTAGTGCCACAACGTTGCACCACACCTTATAGCGTTGAAGTGGAACTCAAAAAGCACATACCCGAATCGCTCGTAGCCTCATCACACTATTGGCTTTTGCTACATGGACGATACACCTGCACTGCTCGTTCACCTAAATGCGCTAAATGTGGGCTACGCGATGTGTGCAAAAGCGCAATGGGATAATATGAGCATAGCCGTTAACTAAAATTTTGCTGAACGGGTTAACAAGTAAGTAGGCTATACTATGCTTATGATGTTAAAGTCTAAATGATAAGTAGGTGTTCTAATTATTACTCATTTTGGGGAACAGCCACCTAAGCAACACAAAATAAATCTGCACTCAAATCTATATAACCACATGAAACACATTTACATTCCGCTTTTAGCATTCGCTACCTGTTATGCCACTCAAGCAATGGCTAAAGTAAGCGATTTGCTGCCACGTCCACAGGTTATTCAAACAACTCAAGGGGTATCTCCATTTATGCTTAAACGCGACATTTGCTTGACTGACCCCACGAATGACCCCACCCTACTTCGTTTTTTACACGATACGGGCTGTACAAACACGCCCAGTGCTTCAGCTAAAATTGTGGTTGAAATGGTTGAAACCATTACCAACAGCTACGACTACCCACTGAATGGATTTGACAACGAGGCATATAGTATCACCATTACCCCCAATGAGGTGCACATTAAAGCCATTAAGCCTATTGGGGTAACACGCGCTGCACAAACATTGGCTCAATTGGCTGAAGGCTATGACAATGGGCAAACACCCGCCCTTGAGGCCCTTAGTATGACTGATTGGCCTGCCTTTAAACTGCGTGGATGGATGCAGGATGTGGGACGTTCTTTTTTGTCTTTTAACGAATTAAAAAAAGAGATTGACCTACTCTCACGTTTCAAAGTAAACGTTTTTCATTGGCATTTAACTGAGAAATTAGCTTGGCGCTTTGAAGTAAAAAAATATCCACAGCTCACTGCCAACGAAAACATGATTCGCTATCCTGGTCAATATTATACTCAAGCACAATGTAAGGAACTTGAAGCCTATGCTGCTGAACGGGGCGTTACCATCATTCCTGAAATTGATATGCCTGGCCATAGCGATGTATTTACAAAAGCTATGGGATTTACCATGCAAACTGATAAAGGCATCGCTGCTTTAAAGGATATTCTTGATGAGGTGGCTAACACCTTCACTTTGGCTCCTTACATTCATATTGGTGGCGATGAGGTTACACTTAATGATGGTTTTTTGGAGGGCATGACTGCCTACGTGCGTAACACGCTAAAACGGAAGGTTGTTACTTGGAATCCTTTAAAGAATAAGGCCGTGGCCAGTGACAAGGCTGATATGACTCAAATGTGGAGCACAAGGGGCAATAAAATTGCTGGGTTGCCCAACATTGATTGTCGATATAACTACACCAACCACTTTGACGTATACGCTGACCTCGTGGGCATTTATAAAAGCAATATCTATTATGCACAAAAGGGGGATGCTGAATTAGCAGGCACTATTTCAGCTGCATGGAATGACACTAAGGTTCCAACTGAACAAGACATCATCAAGCAAAATAATCAATATGCCAACATATTGGCTTCAGCTGAACGTGCTTGGATAGGTGGCGGCAAACAATATATTGAAGTAGGAGGGACTACCCTACCCAACAAAGGCGATGAATTTGATGAATTTGCTGACTTTGAGCGCCGTTTCCTTTTTCATAAAGCTCATTCGCTCAAAAACGAACCTATACCATACGTTAAGCAAACCAATGTGCACTGGCGCATTACTGAACCTTTTCCTAACGGAGGTGATGCTAACAAAGTGTTTCCACCCGAGTTGAACCAAGACGAGGTAATGCCCACAAAATACGTTTACAACAATAACCTTTACCGCACCAGTTTTGCCACAGGCGCGGGCATTTACTTACGACACATTTGGCACTCCACTGTCCCGTCGTTCCTTAGCCATCCTACTGACAACCAAACCGCATACGCCTGGACTTATGTTTATTCGCCTAAAGAGCAACAAGTGGGAGCACAAATCGAATTCTACACTTACAGCAGATCGGGCGATGACACTGCCCCCATAGCTGGACAATGGGATCGTCGCGGCTCTAAAATTTGGCTAAATGGCAATGAAATTCCTGCTCCACAATGGCAACAAGCTGGCAAAACCATAAAACAAGACCAAGCTACCACAGGACTCACTAACGAAAACTTTACCAATCGTGAACCTGTTGCGCTGACATTAAAACAAGGGTGGAACAAGGTTTTCATCAAACTACCACATGCTAACAAGGGTGGAACAAGTCGTGACAAGTGGCAGTTTACCTTTGTTATTACTGACACTGAGGGGAAAAATGCACTTGATGGCATTATTTACTCTCCTGATAAAAGCATGGACGATGTTGTGCCCGACAATGAAGACTTATCACGCCCTTTGATGAGTAATAATGCCTACACCTATTGGTACACGTTCTGCACACCTAAGCGTGGCACACGTTATCCTACTTCATCAGGAGCGAACACTGACATCGTAGGGCAAACTACGCCTACTGAAGCCTCGCAATGGAAATTTGTGAGCCGTTCTGATGGATCTTTTGATATTATTAATCGTGCTGACAACACCTATATTTCGCCCCAAGCTAACAACAATTCTGCATTAAAAACCGTTAGCATACAACCTTCAACTGGATGGAACATTAGTAAAACGGTTAGTGGGTACTACATTGTGTATAGTGGTTCAACTCAAATGAACCAAACGAACAACTCACAATTAGGCTATAAAGTGTATAACTGGGGCTACGGCACAAAAGTAAAAGATGAATATCGCACCGACGATGATGGATGCCTTTACACCTTTAACATGACTGAGGTTGTTACCAACGATGAGCAGCCTAAAGTAACCACACCTTTGTTAAGTAATCATGAAACGAATCATTGGTATAGGTTTTCTTCAGCACGTGAAAGCTATCGCTACCCCACATCACACGGCAATGGACAAACAGTGACGGGAGAACTTAATAACGACACTCAAGCCTCAGAGTGGAAATTTGAGAGCCGAACTGATGGCACCTTTAATATTGTGAATCGCGCTGACGGTCTCTACCTTTCACCTGCTGCCGAATATAACAAAGCGCTTACCACCACTAGCACACTACCTGCTGATGGTTGGAAATTTTTAGCTTGCGACAATGACAAATATTTTTTGATCGTTTCTGACGGCAACCACACGGAAATTAACCAAACGAAATCTGAGCAAAAATATCAACTCTTCAATTGGGGCTATAACTCACTTAAAGATAACAAATATCGCTTTAATGACACAGGATGCCAATTTAGTTTTACGCTAACTGAAAGCGAAGGTGCAAGCACTGCTATTGCTACGGCCTTATCTACCACCGACAGTTCTATACGAATAGTTAATGGACGCATTTATTGTAATTTACCTTATCGCCTCTATACGCTTGACGGCAAGGCACTACCTATAGGACGTCAACTACCATCAGGTGCCTACTTGGTGCGTACAATGCAAGGTTGTAGCAAGGTTGTTATTAAATAAATTTCTTTTGTTCGGATTTTAAAAGAAAATCATTTTTTAGTAGGAAAAACGAATTCTATGCAATTAGGTTAATTGCTGTTCTATAGTGTTTGAATGGTCAATGTTTATTGTGATATTTAACCGTCCAGCTTAGGCTGGACGGTTAAATCATATCATAAGTTCTGCTTACACGCCTCAAAACTCTTACGTTTTAAATATATATATATTGTGGCAATGAATATCAATACCTGTAACGATGATATTATAAAACACACCTAAAATAATAGACAATATTTTACGTCTACATTCAGCCATTAAGATGCATGTAATTTGTTTTTTGTAACTTTGCAAAAAGTTTATTACACGCGTTTTCAATGAAAGAAAAAATTATTTCATTTTGCTGGCAACATCTACTTCTACTTCTATCACTATGGATTATGACATTAGGTGTTGCCTTCTGCGTACGATCTCATTTAGGTTCAAGCGTTATTAGTGTATTACCTTATGTGTTTGAAACAGCTGGTAAACAAGGACTTGTACCAACACTTACCATCGGTCAGTACACTTACATCATGAATGCCATGCTTGTAATAGGACAAATATTAGTACTACGCAAACAATTTGAATGGGTACAATTGTTTCAATTATTAGTAGGTTTTGTGTTTGGAGTTCTCATTGACATCAATATGGTGCTCACCACTTGGCTACAACCACATGCCCTTGCTTGGCAAGCCCTTGCACAACTTGTTGGCTGCACCATTTTGGGATTTGGCATAGCGCTTGAGGTGCGATGCGGTAGTGTTACAATGCCTGGCGAAGGTTTTCCCGTTGCCATTAGCCGCATCACTGGCATTGAGTTCCCTAAGATAAAAGTTGGAGTTGACACCACATTAGTTGGACTAGGTATCATAGTTTGTATCTTGTTTTTTGGCAGCTGGCAATGGTATATTGTTGGCTTTGGCACCCTATTTGCCATGTTCTATGTGGGGTATGCTGTGCGCATTTTAGGAAAGCATCTTAGCTGGTTTGAACACTTACTTGCCTACCAGCCTGGCTTTCGTCGATACGTTTACGGACTTGCTCGCTATATATATGGCAAGATTAAATAGCGAACCTCTTGTTCACATTTTATTCTGAGAAGCACGGCGGGGCAAAATAATTATTGCCACGACATATTTGCTAAATATCTTACACTAACAGAGCATGATATTTCAAATTTCAATTATATCGACTCGACAATTCTCATTTAAAGCTTTCACTGATTTATTGGGTTTAAATGACTGCATTTTAGCCATCACTCCTAATGAAGTGAAAGGAACCTGGGCTTTTTATCGTAAAGAACATGCAACTACACTTTTTTTGCTTGAACAAGAAAAAGAAAAATATGCGTTGTCAATGGACAGGTTGGCTACGTATGACGACTACCAATTATGGCCTTATTTGGTAGATACACTGAGTATGCTCTTAACTGACAATGCATTTCGCATTAATGAACTTTCGGCCTTTGATTATTTTAATGAAGACTGGATGGCTGACGCTATTGGCGATGAAATTGCCTACTTGAAGTGCATGCTATCGCTTCACATGAAATATTACTTGTCACTACCTATACCTGAAACCAATATATATGTTAACCAACAAGCACTTGAAAGAATGGGGGTTAGCATTCACTCTGCTACACCACGCATATATGGTTACATTGGGTATATGCTTAAACACAATTTGTTGCCGGCTGAAGATGTGGTTGAAAAAGTGAATTTAAGCAATGACTGCGAGGTGAATGTACCTCAACATGAATCTATAGGAAAGGTGTTATCATGGCAAACTGATGGTGCCGAAACTACTGAGAGTTATTGCAAGGAGGATGTTGAGCTATTGCTACACATTGCCCAAAACTATGATGTGGTGAAAGGATATGAGGGGGTGGTGCTAAATGATATTGGCACTATTTATGAACATGGCATTGGGGTGGAACAAAATGTAAAGACTGCCGTATATTGGTATAACGAAGCTTTAAAAAATGGAGATTCGCTCTATGCAAGCACTAACTTGGGCGACATTTTTCGGTGTGGGCGCGGCAATGTGCCACAAAACTTAGAACGAGCTATCTATTTTTATAAACAATCAACTGACCCTTATGCTTGGTTTCGATTAGGCCAAAGCTATGAAGAAGGATGGACGACTCCACCCAACTTGGAGCAAGCTATGTGCTATTATAACAAAGCCGCACAGGCTGGCCATCATCTTGCCTTAAAGAGACTCAAGAAAGAAGTTTCTCTTCATTCAAAAGCAAAGGTTTAAAGCTATTTGCCCTATTTCTTTGCAAATTTTTCTTTACAACGAATATATAAAAGGGTGACTCTGATTATTCTTTATTTTAAAGATTTATCAGTGTCACCCTTATATTATGCTTGTAGCAGAAAAAGGTTATTTACCTAAATAATCAACTACATTTTTTTCAATACGAGCGAGTACATCACCTGTTTCCTCAGGTACAAATTTCTCACCTGTAATGTGCTCATAAAGTTCAATGTAACGAGCAGAGATGTTATTTACGATCTCATCTGTCATTTCGGGAACCTGCTGGCCAGCTTGGCCTTGGAAACCATTGTCCATCAACCATTCACGCACAAATTCCTTTGAAAGTTGCTTTTGAGGCTCACCTTTGGCAAAACGCTCAGCATAGCCTTCAGCATAGAAATAGCGTGAAGAGTCGGGGGTGTGGATTTCGTCCATCAAATATATTTCACCATTGTGCTTGCCAAACTCATACTTTGTGTCAACAAGAATCAACCCGCGCTTAGCTGCTATTTCAGTACCACGCTCAAAGAGTGCAAGCGTATATTTTTCGAGCACTGCATACTCTTCAGGGGTAGCAAGACCACGTGCCAATATTTCTTCCTTCGAAATGTCGGCATCATGTTCACCTATTTCAGCTTTTGTTGTAGGTGTGATAATAGGTGTAGGGAATTTTTGATTTTCCTTCATACCTTCAGGAAGCTTTACACCGCAAATTTCACGTACACCACTCTTGTAAGCACGCCACGCACTACCACAAAGGTAGCCACGCACAATCATTTCAACGGGGAAACCCTCGCACATAACACCCACCGTAACCATAGGATCGGGAGTTGCAAGTTTCCAGTTAGGACAGATGTCGGTGGTGGCATCGAGGAACTTGGCTGCTATTTGGTTGAGCACTTGACCTTTAAAGGGAATGCCCTTGGGCAAGATTACATCGAAAGCTGAAATACGATCAGTAGCCACCATAGCCAAGCGGTCGCCTAAATTGTACACGTCGCGAACCTTACCGTGATAAACACTCTTTTGTCCAGGAAATTGAAAATCGGTTTTTGTTAATGCTGACATTTTATTTGTGTTTTTTACGAGCCTCAGGGTTGTGTATAGAGACTCATTGTGTTGATATTCCTTGCTTTGTAAATGTTAC
This sequence comes from uncultured Prevotella sp., assembly GCA_900546605.1. GTDB lineage: Bacteria > Bacteroidota > Bacteroidia > Bacteroidales > Bacteroidaceae > Alloprevotella. The sequence goes on along the minus strand of URDV01000019.1, from coordinate 1,416 downwards.
GCATGCATGGCGTACTAATGAATAGCATATTTTATGCAACAAGGCGAGCCCAGCTGCAAAGATAGCTCTTTGCATGCCAGGACTCGCCTTAGGGGTTATTTGTCTGTTGATTGTTGTGTTGACGCAGACTCGCGTATTTGCTTCTTACGTTCATCATCGCGATTGTAAGCCTCTACTATTTTTGTTACGAGTTTATGACGAATGATGTCCTTTTGATTCATTTCGATAAAGGCTATGCCTTCTATTCCTTGCAGTATGCGCTGTGCCTCGACCAGTCCACTACGTTGCGAAGCTGGCAAGTCTATTTGCGTGCGATCACCCGTCACTATCATTTTGGTGTTCCACCCCATGCGGGTAAGGAACATTTTTATTTGAGCTGTTGTTGTATTCTGTGCCTCGTCTAATATCACTACGGCATCATTAAGCGTACGGCCACGCATAAAGGCTAATGGAGCTATTTGAATGACATTTGTATCCATATATTCCTGCAATTTTGCAGCAGGAATCATCTCTTGCAAAGCATCATATAGAGGTTGCAAATAGGGATCAATTTTGTCTTTCATATCACCTGGTAAGAAGCCAAGTTTCTCGCCAGCCTCTACCGCGGGGCGACTTAATATGATTTTTTTTACGGCCTTGCTTTTTAAGGCCTTCACAGCTAATGCTATGGCTGTGTAGGTTTTGCCAGAACCTGCAGGGCCAATGGCAAATATCATGTCACACTTGTCGTAAGCCTCTACCAAACGACGTTGATTCTCTGAACGTGGTGTGATGGGCTTTCCTCCTGTGCTATAAACTATCACATCATGTGCTGTTTCACCTTGTGTGATGTGTCCCTTTACTATGTTGAGTATGTCCTCTTCCGTCAAGTTATTAAACTTGGCGCAATGTTTCTCAAGTTTACCAAAAACCTCCTCAAAGTTAGCCATTTCCTCTTCATCGCCCATTACACGCACCACATTGTCACGGGCCATAATGCGCAACTTGGGGCATAGGGCTCGTAACATTTTGATGTTTACATTATTAACCCCGTAAAATATTACAGGGTCGGCTTCATCAAGTATGAAATGCTTCTCTATCATTTGTTTGCGTTAGGAGGCTTTGCCCTCATGTTGGGCTATTTCGCCTTTTTAGAATGGTTTTTACTTTATTTATGTGCAAAATTAAAAAATCCAATTGAAATGCACTAACTTTGTGTGCGCATTTTAATGTAATCTTTATAAAACCTCTTATTGCATACATTGGTATGAAACAATTCTATCAACCTCGTCGCATTCACTTTTTATCGGCTTTTGCACTCATTGTCATTGCTTTAGCTATTACTAAGTGTATTAACCCCCAACTGGCACTTAAACGTCTAGCTTTGGAACGTAATAAATCACAAACAACATATACGCACAGATCGGAAGAGCGTCG
>URDV01000018.1 GCA_900546605.1 uncultured Prevotella sp. | reverse complement strand
TCCCGATTTTATGTTCGCCTATGTCCATCCGTCTCGGCTGTCGTGTGATGAGTTTTTTGACTGCCGCCAACTTCGGATAAAAAGAATGGCTCAACTTATTCTTTTACCATTACTTAACGCGTTGGCGGAATTTTTGGTTAACGGGTTAACAAGTTAACGGGTTAACAGGTAAGTTTGCCAGCTTATTAAGCTTTTCACCATTCAGAATTTAACACAATAGGTAATGTAAAGCATACTTACTTGTTAACCTGTCAACTTGTTAACCCGTTAACCAAAAATTCCGCCAACGGGTACTTATTATGAAGTCAAAGTCAGAATGGTAAGGAACCAAGAAAACTTGACAAACTTACCCATTAACCCGTTTCCCTGTTAGAATTACAAATAAAATGAATAAGCAAACATATTTAGCCAAGTTAGAGCAGAAACTCACACCAGCTGCTGCATATGAGCCAAATGGCAAGCGCGGTGGTGTGTCGGCTACCTTGTTAGTGGTGGCTGCCCAAGTGGTGTCATCACTTTACTCGCCCTTTTACTTGCCCGTGGTAGCCTTTGTGGTACTCTTCTTGTTTAGCTACCTCAACTTGCTGCCCATGCGCACCAAGGTTGTGCTCACACTTATGGTTTACTTTTTTACCATATTATTGCCACACTTGAGCATATACTTGTATCGTAGGTTGAATGGATGGACGCGTCACCAAATGAGTGTACGCGAGCGTCGTTATGTGCCTTATGTGCTGAGCATAGTGAGTTATGGAGTCTTGCTCTATTTATTATTCAGCATACACATGCCCCGCTTTTCCATAGGCGTAATAGTAGGGGCTTTGGTCATACAAATTATTTGTGTGATAGTGAACAGCCGCATCAAAATAAGCACGCACGCTGCCGCTTCAGGAGGCGTGATAGGAGCTTTAATGGCATTTTCATACATTTTTTCGTTCGACCCTACTTGGTGGCTATGCCTGAGCGTGTTGCTATGCGGCATGGTTTGCACAGCTCGCCTTATATTGCGTCAGCACACTTATGCCGAAGTGGGCTGGGGCGTACTTGTGGGGGTGCTGAGCGGTTTTATTAGTATATTATTAGTGTAACACCTATGCATGCACCCTGTGCGTGTATAGCGAAAAAATAAATCACCATATGACACCTATTGTAAGCATCATTATGGGCAGCACAAGCGATTTGCCCGTTATGGAGAAAGCAGCCAAGTTTCTTGAAGAGATGCAAATACCCTTTGAGATGAACGCCTTGTCGGCACACCGTACACCTGGCGAAGTTGAAGCATTTGCACAAGGCGCTCAGCAGCGCGGCTTGCGCGTGATTATTGCAGGAGCTGGCATGGCAGCAGCATTGCCTGGCGTAATTGCAGCCAGCACTACGCTGCCCGTTATTGGTGTGCCCATTAAGGGCATGCTCGATGGACTGGATGCTATGCTCTCAATTATTCAAATGCCTCCTGGCATACCTGTGGCCACAGTAGGCGTTAATGGCGCACAGAATGCGGCTATATTAGCTGTTGAAATGCTGGCCCTTAGCGACGAGGCACTTGCTCAACGACTGGCAGCCTATAAGGAAGGGCTGAAGCAGAAAATAGTGAAGGCAAATGCTGACCTTAAGGAGGTGAAATATCAGTATAAAACTAACTAAAACTTGCTCACCGCGCTCGCAAGGAGGGGTAAAAAACTCCCTTGCGAGCGTCTATTAGTACATAAGCATGAGTCTATTCAATTATGAGCCTCGCCAAAGTCATGAGGTGGTTGTAGGCAATCGGCCTTTGGGGGGCAACCAACCCCTACGCATACAGAGCATGACCACCACAGCTACCACCGATACTGAAGGCTGTGTAAAGCAATGTATAGCTATATTCGACGCGGGCGCCGACTATGTGCGACTCACCACACAAGGCACACGCGAGGCCGAAAACTTACGAAACATTAAGGCTGAACTCTTAAAGCGAGGCTATGACCGCCCCTTGGTGGCCGATGTACACTTTAATCCTGCTGTGGCCGATGTTGCCGCTACTATTGTTGAGAAGGTACGTATTAACCCAGGCAACTATGTTGACCCAGCCCGTCAGTTTAAGCATTTAGAATATACTGACGAGGAATATGCGGCCGAACTTGAGCGCTTGGAGAAACGTTTCACCCATTTGCTCAACATCTGCAAAGAACATCACACCGCCTTGCGCATTGGCGTAAATCATGGTTCATTGTCCGACCGCATTATGTGTCGTTATGGCGACACACCAGCGGGCATTGTTGAAAGCTGCATGGAGTTTTTGCGTGTGTGCGTAAAAGAGAACTTTAAAGATGTAGTAGTATCTATCAAAGCCTCTAACACACAAGTCATGGTGCGCTCAGTACGTTTGCTTTGTGAGGTAATGCGTATGGAGCACATGGACTTTCCCTTACACTTAGGTGTGACCGAAGCGGGCGAGGGCGAGGATGGACGCATAAAGAGCGCAGTGGGTATAGGTGCCTTACTGGCCGATGGCATAGGTGACACCTTGCGCGTGAGCTTAAGTGAGGCTCCTGAGGTTGAGGTGCCTGTGGCTTACAAGTTGGCCTCGTATGTGGTGCAGCGTGCTGGCCACCCCGAGGTGCCTGCCAAGGCTGCTCCACAATTTAACTATGTTAATCCTACGCGCCGTCGCACAGTAGCTGTGGCCAACATAGGTGGCGACAATGCCCCCGTGGTAATATCAGCTCGTATTGATGGTTCTGTAACAGAGCCAACGCCTGAAGGACAGCCCCAACCCGACTATATTTATGTAGGGCAGAATTTACCAGGCAGCAGCAAACGTTTTGCTGGTGTAGGTTACATAGTTGATGCTCCAGTTTGGCAAGGAGAAGAGGGTACTTACCCCGTGTTTACTAAGCAGCACTTGATGGCCATGCCAGCATGTCCTGCTCAGTTGAAGTTCTTGTTTCTCACCTATCTTGATCTTGATGAAGAGGTAAAAGCCTTGTTGCGCACGGTACCAGGCATTGTTATCATAGCGCAAAGCAATCATCAGAACCGCTTGGGCGAGCAGCGTGCTTTGGTACACGAGTTGTGGTGCGATGACTTGCGCACCCCCGTAGTGTTCTTTGAGCAATATCGCTTGGGAGAGAATGAAAAAGAGGACTTTCAACTCTGTGCAGCTGCTGACTTGGGTGCACTCATGTTCGATGGCTTGACCGATGGCATTATGCTCTTTAACCAAAAGCCCGAAGGAAAGCGCTCGTTACCGATAGCGGTGCAAGATGCTACAGCCTTTGCTATACTGCAAGCAGCTCGTTTGCGTACTACTAAAACAGAGTATATTAGTTGTCCGGGTTGTGGTCGCACACTCTACGACTTGCCAGGCACCATAGCACGCATTAAGGCTGCTACCGCCCACCTTAAGGGACTCAAAATAGGCATTATGGGTTGCATTGTGAATGGTCCAGGCGAAATGGCTGATGCTGACTATGGCTATGTAGGTGCAGCACGTGGCAAGGTGAGTCTTTATCGTGGCAAGGTGTGTGTCGAAAAGAACATTCCTACCGAACAAGCTGTTGACAAACTGCTTGAGTTGATTGAAAACGACCGTAAGGCTGAGGCATAAATTTTGGGTTAACGGGTATTTTGGTTAACAGGTTAACGGGTTAACGGGTTAACAGGTAAGTTTGTTAACGGGTTGACAGGTTGACGGGTTAACGGATTGATGGGTTAACGGGTTGACAGGTTAACGGGTTAACGGGTTAACGGGTTAACAGGTAAGTTTGTTAACGGGTTGACAAGTTGACGGGTTAACGGATTGATGGGTTAACAGGTATTTTGGTTAACGGGTTAACGGGTTAACGGGTTAACAGGTAAGTTTGTTAACGGGTTGACAAGTTGACGGGTTAACGGATTGATGGGTTAACAGGTAAGTTTGTCATATCATTAGCTTCTTACCACTCTGAATTTAACAGAATAAGCAAAGTATAGCATACTTACCCGTTAACCCGTCACCCCGTTAACCTGTTAACCAAAATACCCGTTAACCCGTCAACCCGTTAACCCCGTTAACTAATAAGTTCAAGAGCTAAAGGGAACGTGAGTTTGTGCAAAATGTCATAATTATTGGTATAGTTTTGATGTTACAACTCATTTGCCTTTAGCTCTTGGACTTTTTATTGTTTTTTAATTGGCATAAATGCAATGTGCGTTGAAGTTTTTCGTTATCTTAGCAACGCAATAAATCAAATCTAACCCCGTAATCATTGGTATAATGGAAACGCTCAATAACAAAAACTATTGCATTATTTTGGCAGGCGGCACAGGTCGTCGCCTTTGGCCAACCAGCCAAAAGGAACTGCCGAAACAATTTATTGACTTCTTTGGGTCGGGTCGCACACTGCTACAGCAAACTTTTGACCGTTTTGTACGTATCATTCCCGAGCAACATATATTTATCTCCACATTTAATGACTATGTGCCCTTAGTGCGTGAGCAATTGCCTAATTTGCCCGAGGCAAACATATTGCCCGAACCTGTACAATTGAACACAGCTCCTGCAGCTATATGGGGTACATGGCATGCCGTATTGTCTGACCCTGAGGCTTGTGTAGTAGTTAGTCCTGCCGACCAAATCATACAACACCCCGAACGCTTTGAAAAGCAAATGCTGAAGGGCTTAGACTATGTGGCCTCGCACAATGACTTTTTGGCCATGGGAGTAAAGCCCACGCAGCCTAACACAGCCTATGGATACATACAAATGGGTGATAAGGCTGATGGCGAACAACTATATAAGGTGCAGTCGTTCAGCGAGAAGCCAGAACTGAGTTATGCGCGTATGTTTATGGACAGTGGTGAGTTCTTATGGAACACGGGCATATTTTTATGGAAGGGAGAAACCATGGGACATCACTTGTCAGAGATGGCACACCGCCCCGATGAGCCTGTTGAAAAGGTAGCAAAACAAATGGTGACGGTGGCCGAGGAGATGGCCTACATACGTTCGTGCATACCCGAGGGCTTGCCTCGTAGCATCGACTTGTTAGTGTTAGAGCATTGTGACAATGTAGCGGTGCAAGAGTGTGACTTTGGTTGGGCCGATGTGGGCTGTTGGACAGAGTTGCGTGATGTGTTGCATACCGATGCTGATGGCAATGCCTTAAGTGGTGGTGCTAAGGTTATGCTGCAAGGCACACAAAACTGCGTAATTGCCTTGCCACGACACATGAAGGCTATTATAGCAGGTTTAGATGGTTATGTGGTATCGGAGCAAAATGGCATACTCATGATATGTCCCAACAACGACCCTGATGCCATTCGCCGACTCATTAATGAAGGCATCTTCTTTTGAGCCAGCCCGTTTATAAAGTGAATGAGGGGGTGCGCCAAATTGGCGCACCCCCTCATTGCGAATAAAGTGTGAGTGCTGTGTCAGTACAAAGCAACATGAACGTTCATGACTACTTTGTTAAGGCACGACAAACGCGGTCTTGAAAGTTGCGCCCTGTTGAAGTGTGACGAATGCCTTGGTTCATGATGCTAAAGCAAAGCATATTGCCGTTAGCCGCTTGGCAGTAGCCCGATAATGTGCTAACACCTTCAACCGTACCCGTTTTGGCATGAACGTTACCAGCTGCTTTTGTGCCACGCATGCGCTTGCGCAAGGTGCCATCCTCGCCAGCAATGGGTAAGGCTGGATGCAAATGACGATAGATGTCGTCGTCATTATAAGCAAAGCGCAACATACGACCCAATAGTTCAGGTGTAAGGTAGTTATAGAGCGATAAGCCCGACCCATCGGCTATTTGATAGTGTGAGGGGTCAAGTCCTATGTGCTGTATCAGGTCATTATAATGTGCCACCGCTTGTTTGCGTCCAGCTTTAGAACGGCCACTTTGTGCTGCTAACTGGTAAAACAAGGCTTCGGCCATAGAGTTATTACTCTTTTTGAGCATAGGCAGTAGCACTTGGTCAATGTTGTGTGTGCGTGTGCTGATGAGTGTGGCGTGGTTAGGTGTGGTGTGTTCTTCAGTGGTGCCATCCCACACCAAGCCTTCGTTGTTAAAGATGCGGCGCATGTTATCAACAAAGGTGTCGGCATTGCGATAGAGCAAAGGCGTAAGAGGCACCTCATCATCGTCCCAGCACCAGCCCCATCCCCAACGTTTATCATCCTTAAACCCCAGGTCAAGTCTGATGGGTGAAGCAATGTGCGTTATGCCACGCTGCTTGAGTGCTTGTGCAAAGGCTTTCATATCGTCAGCATCAAACAAGGGGTCATACCCCGCACGAATGTAAATGTGACCTGTGTAAATGCTGTCGCTATCAGTAGGCTCGTCATCAACGTAAAGGCGTGTGCGTAGTTCGTAGTTCACACCCAAGTCGTGCAGAGCAGTAATAGCCGTCATTATTTTTTCGTTTGAGGCAGGTCGCATGCATTGTCGCTCATGATAGGTAAACACCAAAGTGTCGGCAGTGAGGTCATAAACGTAAATACCTACTTGCGTGCGCTCAAATATGTCATTATCTAATAGTTTTTGCAGTCGTGTGGGCAAAGGGTCAATGGCTTCGGTTTCATCGGCAATAGTGTCGGTCACTACCGAGTCTTCAGGCATTATGCTATCGGTGCGAGCTATGTGTGCTTGCGCTGGTAGTAGTAAACATAGAGTAAATAAAAGTGTTGAGATGAAACGTCGTAGCATTCTCTTTATCTTTGTTGATGTTTAGGGGCTTTGCGGCTCTACTTATTAGTTAGTTATACCCGTTGGCGGAATTTTTGGTTAACGGGTTAACAAGTTGACAGGTTAACAAGTAAGTATGCTTTACATTACCTATTGTGTTAAATTCTGAATGGTGAAAAGCTTAATAAGCTGGCAAATTTACTTGTTAACCCGTTAACTTTTCAACTTGTTTACTAATTCCGCCAACGCGTTAGTTATTGTTGTTAGTTTCAATTTCAGCTGCACGAATGAGCGGTCGGGTCGACTCCATAATGTCAAATAATTCATCCACAGTTTCGGCACGCAACATATTGATGCGTGTTTGGCGGAAGTTGGGCAAGCCCTTGAAGAGTGGCGTAGCAGCTAAGTGGCGGCGAATGTGTAGTATGCCTCGATACTCATCAATGCGTTCAACGCTTTGTCGCACCTGTTCCTTGAGCACATCCAGTTTCCAATCAGCCGTCATGGGAGCATATTCACTCGGAATCACATGGTCGACACTATGGTCATTTTGGTGCAAAGCATCGTGCAACTCTTTAAAAATCCAGGGCCGTCCAAAGGTAGCTCGCCCTACCATAACGGCGTCAACCCCAAATTGTTCAAAGGCATTAACAGCCTCTTGAGCTGAAGTAATGTCGCCATTGCCTATGATAGGAATGTGCATGCGAGGGTTACGTTTTACCTCACCTATTAAAGTCCAGTCGGCCTCACCCGTATACATTTGTGCACGTGTGCGCCCATGAATGGTGAGTGCTTGTATGCCACAGTCCTGCAGCTGTTCAGCCAGTGGCACAATAATTTTATGTTCAGAGTCCCATCCTAAGCGCGTTTTAGCCGTGACAGGCACATTCACCGCATCGACCACGGCTCGTGTAATTTCGAGCATGCGGGGCACATCTTGCAACAATCCAGCTCCAGCCCCCTTGCCTGCCACACGTTTAACAGGGCAACCAAAGTTAATGTCGAGCACATCGGGGTGAGCACGTTCAACTACAATTTGTGCTGCATCGCGTACGGCCACAGGGTCTTTGCCATATATTTGAATAGCCACAGGGCGCTCAGCGTCACACACCGTAAGCTTTTCGAGCGACTTGTTGACCATGCGCACCAAAGCGTCAGCAGCCACAAATTCAGAGTAAACCATCGAAGCTCCTAAGTGGCGGCACAGCAAACGAAAGCCTATGTCAGTAACATCCTCCATAGGTGCTAACACCACAGGTCGTGAGCCAAGGTCAAGTGTTCCTATTTTCATTATTACGTTTATATCTTTTTTTCTTGTGGAATGGATAGGTTCTCAAAGAGCCACCAGGTGTAAAACAAGGAGATAATGGCAAAAATCCACCACGAATTATTGCTGCTTATGGGAGAGTTGTAAAGAATAACACTCAAAGTGTTGTTAACCATGTGCATGGGCAAGCACAAGCGCAAATTGCCAGTGCGTAAATAAGCCATGCCAAACACAAACCCCATGATAAAGGCTGGAATGCCTTGCGCTAAGTTGCCATGCACCACGGCAAAAGCCAATGCGCTAATGATGGCGGCCAACCATCCTGGCACATTCAAGCGATACAAAGAGCGCAGTATGCCTACTCTGAACACCAATTCCTCGCACAGGGGGCCCACTACGCAAAGTAGCAGCAAGCACAAGGGATTGTGCAGCATACCTTCGAAAGGTTGCATGCTGCTATCATCAGCCAGTCCACACTTCTCTAACACCGCAGCTATTAATAATGCGTACGCCACCGATAGCGTGACGGTAATGAACCATCGCCATAGGCTCATGCTATGTTCAGCAAGTTCGCGCTTTAAAGGGTGAAACTTGAAAATGCTTAACAGTTCGGGGCGCTCTTGTGCTTTGGTGCGCACTTTATATTCAAAGCGGTAGAACCAAAACCACATGCCCAAGGCATATAAGCCTTCGACCACAAGTAGCGAAATGCCAGTAGCTACAGGGCTGATGCTGAGTTGGTCAATAGGTACATTCGAACCTAATTTGTCGAGGTTTGAAAAGAGCAGTGCGCCCAGGCCGGCTATAAATTGCACTGCCACAAAAATGATGAAAACTACAATTGCTGTCATTTATAAGAGCCTGACTTTTTATCAGGAAGTGTACTCGTAAGCAAGCATTCATTGCGTTTGAGTAGCGATTACAAACCTTTAAAATAAGTTCTCACTTGGTCAGCATCAATGGCCAACTGCTTTTGCAGTTCCTCAATGTTGGTAAAACGATGTTCATCGCGAATGCGACGATAAAAGTTCAGTTTGATGTGATGTCCGTAAAGGTCGCCCCCCTCGTAGTCGAGCAGGTGCGTTTCAATGGTTTGTTCATCGCCATTGTCAAGTGTAGGTCGCCATCCAATGTTAAGCATGCCCATATAACTAAAGCCATTTATTTCAGCTTTAACGGCATAAACCCCGCGTCCTGGAATGATTTGCTCATTGCAGTCAGGACGCATGTTGGCTGTAGGAAATCCCATGAGTGTGCCTGCATGGTGGCCTTCCACCACTGTTCCCTCAAGCACATAGGGGCGTCCTAAGCATGCACGAGCCATTTCGACATTGCCACCCGTGAGGAAACGTCGTGTGGCCGAAGAGCTAATTTGCAGTTCACCATCGGCCACAAAGGGACGTTCGCGTAGCACCTCAATGCCCAATTCACGGCCATAGCGCACATAATCCTTAAATCCGGCTGAAAGGTCAGAGCCAAAGTGATGGTCGTAACCTATGAGCAAGCAGTGCACATCTAACTCCTTTTGCAGAATAAGCTGCATGAACTCGCGTGACGTAAGCATAGACATGTCATGCGTAAAATGCAGCATGGCGCAGCCCGCTAAGCCTGTGCGAGCCAGCAGTTGCAACTTTTGCTCGTTAGTGGTGAGCAGTTCGGGCCAATAGCGTGAGCCCGAGATGGCAAGACGTGGGTGTTCCTCAAATGAAATAACAATAGGCAGAAGGCCACGCTTAGCAGCCTCAGCCTTTACTTGGTCAATTAAGTAGCAATGGCCACGATGTACGCCGTCAAAAAAGCCAATAGCAGCGCAAAAGCCCTGTTCGGTGTTAAGGCTACGCTTGAATGTATGAAGGGTGAAGTTTGCCATAATCGTCAAAGTATTTAAACCATTCGCTGCCAGCAGGCGCAACAAGCGCTTGCAGTCCGCAGTTACGGGCCGCTTGGCAGTTTACTTCGCTATCGTCAAAGAATAAAATGTCGTGTGCTGGCACCTGTAAGCCCTCTACTACTTTGCTAAAAATGAGTGGGTCAGGCTTTTCAACCCCTAAATCGCACGACAAGAAAATGTGGTCGAAAAAGTTCTCAACATTGAGTCCTTTGTAACGAAAAAAGGTGTCTTTGGCCATTTGCCAATGCACCGTGTTGGTGTTGCTGAGAACATTAATAGAGTAGTGTTGCTTGATTTTTAGCAACATGTCAAGACGCTCCGTAGGTACTTCGGTTAGGTAGCTTTGCCATGCTGCCACAATGGCCTCGTCGGTAAGTAGTTGGAGCGCGTCACCTAATTGTTGGCTCAGAGCGCGAATGCCATTGCAAAACTCATGAATGCTGATGCGTCCTTGTTCTAACTGCGAAAATATGCCAGCTTGCTTGTAGGTGCCCAAGTAGGGTCGAATGTTGAATCCGATGCGGTCAAAGGCGGCCTCAACGCGTTGACGATCGAGGTCGACCAATACACCACCAAAGTCAAAGAGTAGGGTCATATAGCGTAGTGCGTGTTATCGCATTTCAATTTTATAAAGTTTATCGCTGGGACGAACCTTCTCGGGCACGGGAATAGCTACACGCATACCCTTTTTAGCACAGTCAACAGGTCCGTTGTCGCCGTGAATGTCGGTGGCTGTGACGTAGAGCGCCCCCGTGGTAGGACCAATGATGAGCAATTTGTCACCACGCTTAAACTCGCCTGCTTCAATGTAAAACTCGCCCACACCTAATTTTGAAAAATACTTTTGCCCCTTACCAATGTATTGTTTCTTTTCGGTAGCAGCCGAGCCATACACCTCACTCCATTCGCCCAGTTTCTGGCCTAAGTAGTAACCATCCCAAAAGCCACGGTTAAATACCGTTTTAAGTTGTTCGTTCCATTGCTCCACTTTGTCAGGAGTAAAGGTGCCATTTTCAACAGCCTCAATGGCCTCTTTGTAGCATTTCACCACGGTGTAAACGTATTCAGCACTACGAGCACGACCCTCAATTTTAAACACGCGCACCCCAGCCTTCATCATGCGGTCAATAAAGCCAATGGTTTTAAGGTCTTTAGGACTCATAATGTACTTGTTGTCAATGTCAAGTTCCACTCCTGTTTCGCGGTCCTTAACCGTGTAGCTACGGCGGCAAATCTGCATACATTGTCCACGATTAGCTGAGCGTCCCATGTTGTCGAGCGACAAGTAGCACTTGCCACTTACGGCCATGCACAAGGCACCATGACAAAACATTTCGATGCGTATGAGTTGTCCTGATGGTCCACAAATGTGGTCGCGTTCAATAGCTTCGTGAATGCGTGTTACTTGGTCAAGGTTCAGTTCGCGTGCCAACACAGCCACATCGGCAAAGCGAGCGTAAAACTTCAGCGCTTCCGTGTTTGAAATGTTGAGTTGTGTTGACAGGTGCACCTCTTGTCCAATTCGGTTGCAATAGTCCATTACAGCCACGTCGCAAGCAATGATGGCCGAAATGCCAGCCTCGTGTGCAGCATCACAAATGTGGTGCATGAGTTCAACATCCTCGTCATAAATGATGGTATTGACCGTGAGGTATGACTTCACTCCTTGTGCGCTACATTGAGCAGCAATGTCGCGAAGGTCGTCAATAGTAAAGTGGCTGGCACTATGGGCACGCATGTTAAGTGCCTCAATGCCAAAGTAAATAGAGTCAGCTCCAGCCTTAAGTGCTGCAGCTAAACTCTCGCGTGACCCCACAGGGGCCATTATTTCGTAGGTGTTCATGTGTATGTGCTTATTTAAAAATGATGAGGAAAGAGCGAAAGTTTTTATTTTCGTTATTCCATCACTCCTTTAATAAGAGTTCCCTGGGCAGTCCCAATGGCATCAGCGCGTGTAATGATAACGCGGCTAACCCCCGCTTTAACAGCAGCCAAACAATTTTCAAGCTTAGGCAACATGCCTCCGCTCACAGTTCCGTTAGCCTTCAACTGTTCAAACGATGAAGGTGTGATGACGGGTATTACGCTCTGTTCATCGTTAGGGTCAGTGAGCACCCCAGCGTGTTCAAAGCTATACACCAGTGTTACCTCAAACTCTTGAGCAAGAGCTTTGGCCACTTCAGAGGCAATAGTGTCGGCATTTGTGTTGAGCAAGTGCCCTTGTCCATCGTGAGTGAGAGGTGCCATAACGGGGGTAATGCCCGCACGTAGCAACAATGCCAATTGTTCAGCATTCACTTTGTCAACATCGCCCACAAATCCATAATCAATGCCATCTTTCAGGGGGCGTCGATGCGAGCGAATAACATTCATGTCAGCTCCCGTCAGTCCCAGAGCATTAACATCGCAGCTTTGCAGTTGAGCCACCACGTTTTTGTTCACCAGTCCGCCATACACCATCGACACAACGCGTAGCATATCAGCATCAGTAATACGTCGTCCGTTCACCATGTGCGTTTCAAAGCCCAGTTGTGCTGCCACGTCGGTAGCAGTGCGTCCTCCCCCATGTACCAATACTTTAAGTCCAGGAAGAGTTGAAAAATTATGAAGCAAGAGACTGAGAGATTCAGGTGTCTCAACAATTTTGCCTCCCACCTTTACGATCGTAAGTTGCTGTTTCATGGTGCAAAGATACTGCAAGGCGAGCGCAATGCAAAATGAAAGGCAGAAAGACTTTCATTTTCATTGCCGAGCCGCCGCGTATCTTGGCGAAGCAGAGTACTGCAAGGCGAGCGCAATGCAAAATGAAAGGCAGAAAGACTTTCATTTTCATTGCCGAGCCGCCGCGTATCTTGGCGAAGCAAAGTACTGTAAGGCGAGCGCAATGCAAAATGAAAGGCAGAAAGACTTGAAGAGTTGAAAAGTTAAGAGGTTAATCCCATTACCTATGAGACAAACCTCTTAACTTTTCAACCCTTCAAGTCTTTCCCCCGTTAGCCCATTATAATTTAGGCCCGAAAGAGAGGTCACCCGCATCGCCTAAACCAGGCACAATGTAGGCTTGGTCATTCAGCACGGGGTCAATGGCAGCCACCCAAAGTGTAACATCATCGCCAAATACGCGACAAAGGTGGTCAATGCCCTCTTGTGCAGCAATGGCACAGCAAATGTGTAACTTGTTAGGAGTGCCATGCGTAAGGAAAGCCTTGTACGATAACTCAAGCGAGCCACCCGTAGCCAGCATAGGGTCGACCATAAGGAAGGTGCAACCATCTAATTGTGGAGCAGCAATGTAGTCCACGTGAATTTTAATATCCTCACGACGTCCCTCGTCGCGGTGAGCAGCCACAAAGGCCGAGTCAGCTTGGTCAAAGGTGTCAAGAAAACCTTCGTGAAAAGCCAGTCCTGCACGCAACACGGTGCCCACCACAATACGGTCGTCGTAGGTGGGCACTTGTTTGGTGCCGAGTGGGGTAGTGATGGTTTTGTCAGAGTAGTCAAGAGTTCGGCTAACCTCGTAAGCAATGGCGCGTGCTATGCGCTGCATGTTACGGCGAAACAAGGTGCGGTTGCCCTGCACGTTCACATCGCGCAATTGTGCCATGTAAGAGTTAATGACAGAGCTACGTTCGCCTAAATTTATAACCTTCATCGTAATAAAGTCTTATGGGTGAAATGAAAAAAACTCCCACGCACCTTCTCCGCCATAGGGTTGAAAAGGTGTGTGAGAGTTGAATTTTTTATCTATTTAAATAAAGAGTAAGTGCAAAACATTAACGAGCAATGTGTTTTTTGCGGTCAGATGTAATGTAGAGTCCGTGCTGAGGAATGCTTGTAAGGCGACGGCCTTGCAGGTCGTAAATGGCAGCGGGCTGCATGTTGCTGTTGGTTTGAACCCTGTTAATGTCAGTAACAATGTCGGTAGGCTCAATGTACCAACGTGAGGCAGATGCATCAGTAGTCCAAGGCACGATGCGTGTGTTGTCACCAGCCAAGTGTAAGGCAATGTTGCCCCCCTTAGGTGCGGTGCAGATAAGAGCACTGCGACCATCGGTATAAGAGCTAACGCGATAAGCAATAGCACTTGACTCACTGCTTACATAAGGCACCTTAGTTTCGTTAGCACCTGTAGCTCCCATGTAAACATTTTTGCTTTCGCTCTTAATGAGCCATTGTCCAGCAGTGGTAGTAGGCACAAAGGTAAAGAGCAAGTCTTGATTGTTCTCATCCAACGTGGTAACCCCCGTAAAGTCAGTAGCAGCCTTTATGTAGAGTGTACCATTTTGACGTTCGCTATTGCGAATGCGGTATTTGATGCCACCATTCACCTCAATACGTTCAGCACTTTGAATAGCAGCGTAAAAGGCATAATAGTTCTCTTTGTTAGGTTGAGCCACGAAAGCATCGGCAGCTGAGTTAATAGTAGTTGCAGCTGAATTGGTGTAGTTACCTACGTAGTTGCCTACGTTGTTGCTGATGGTATTTGCCTTTGCTTTGATTACCTCCGTGGCGTTTGTAAAAACCGCGTTAGCATCGGCTTCGGAATCATAGGTGTAAGCACCATTGGTAATGTCTTCAATAGAGTAGTTTTTGTAAACAATGGTGTAGTCAGTGCCATAAGTGCTCTCCTCATAAAGGAAACCAATGGTATTGTCCTTTTGCAACGTCATGGTAGAGTAAGCTGAACCCATGTAGCTGCTTTGGTGCTTACCCGTCCAGTTAGCTGCGAGTGTGGCAGGCGAGTCGTAGTCGGCCAATGAAGCCAACTGCTTGTAGTAGATGCCCACATTGTTGCGTTGAGCACCCAAGGGAACAGATTGCAGAATAAGGTGCATTTTAGCTCCATCGCTAACGCGCTTAACGGGCAATACCATTACCTCACCATTGCAACTATTTTCGGCTGCAATAACCCCCTTGTTATCAGCATTTGAAGTGGCTACTTGATCCCATGCGCCTTCAGCCTTTTCAGCATTTGTAAAGTGGAAAATGTTGTACATACGTCCACCATAGATGCGTGAGCTGCAAAGAATAGAGCCATCGGGCAACTCCTCGGCTTTAGGTTCGTTAGCACCACTGGGTATGGGGGCGACATCAACGCCACCGAGCACGCTCCATGTGCCGCCAAAGTCGTCAGAGTAAAGCACATAGTTCTTTTCGGTGTTATTTACATCCTTAAACAACACAGAGCAGTAAAGGCGGTAATAGTTGCCCACCTTAGTAGTGGTACTTTGGAAAATGCGGCCAGAGCCAATGAACATAGACTTAGCTGCGCCAATGGCACTCTTGTCGAATTGAGAGTAAATGCTTTCAGAAATGTCGGTAGGAGCCGACCATGTTTGTCCGTTATCTTCGCTATAGAAACGAGCGATAGCTTGGTGATATTGACGAGTGGCATTAGGGTACATCACATCACCCGAGCAACTCATTAGCAACACGCGGTTACTGGTGCGGTCGGCCACGATGCAAGGGTCGCCAAAGCCAGTGTGCAAGTAAGGAGAGGTGGTAGAACCTTTGACATACTTGCTACCATCAACCAATGTTTTGATGTCGCTCCACGTTTTACCATTGTCTTGTGAAGTAACATAGCGTAAGTCAAGACGTCCGTAGCCAATGTCGCTACCCGTGTAACGATAGTCGGCCACAGCAATCAAGTCGCCATTATAAGCCTTGGCAATGGCAGGAATGCGGTAGTTAGGCAAACCTGTTGAAATGAGTAAGTCCTGTTGAGGCTCGCGTTCAACAAAGGTGTAGTCGTTAACGTTGGTAATTGAAATGACCGAACCATTGTCATAGCCACCTATCCAAAATGAGAGTTTGCCACCGCGGTTATTCAGCTTGTTAGCACTGGTGCCATGCTCGTTGACATAGAAGCCACCTTGCACGTTCAAGTTTGCATTACTTGATGTTTTAGTAGCAGCAGTAAAGTCCCAAAGGTTAGTTTGTGTTGAGGGTAGGCCACTCACTGTTTGCAAGTAAGCATACATAGTGCCATCGTTTTGAGCATTCATGCTTTTAGGTGCAGCCAAAGACTTGGTAGTACCTGCCTTTTTGTTGTAAATTTTGAAACCATTTGTTTCATCCCCCACAAAGCACCAAAGGTTCTCGTCGTTGTTAGTCATGAAGCCGCCCAACTGAATGTAATTGTTGGTACCGCTATCAGAGATGCGCAATTTGTTAGCACCATTTTCGAGCACATACCACTCAGTG
>URDV01000017.1 GCA_900546605.1 uncultured Prevotella sp. | reverse complement strand
CTTTAACATAATAAGTGGTGTAAAGCATACTTACTTGTTAACCTGTCAACTTGTTAACCCGTTAACCTGAAATTCCGCCAACGGGTTAAATGTACAATTCTTTGTGATAAGTAGGTGTTCAAATCAGATTTTTCAGACTTCCCTTAACACATACCATAGGCTTTAATCAGTAACCAATAGCGAATGAATTTTCCAATGGCTACACAGGTCATGGAATAAATAATGCTTACGCGCAGAAAACCTAACGCTACAGTTATGACACTACCTAATATGGGAACCCAGGCTAACAAACCAGCCCATGCACCATAACGTCGCACCCATCGTTTGCCACGTTCTAATTTATCAGGGTTTACTTTTGTCCATCGCGTTATCCACTCTTCACGTCCTAACGAACCTATGCCATAGTTGAACATACCCCCCAGCACATTACCCGCAGTTCCCCACACGAGCAATTCACCAGGATTGGCTCCAGCGGCTAACAGAGCTAACATGACAGCCTCTGAGCAAAAAGGGAAAAAGCTACCTGCTAAAAAAGCTGCTACAAACATGCCCACGCCACCATGCGCTACCAAATATTCGATGAAAACGTCCATTTTGCAAACAATTCAATCAGATGGATGTTAAATTAACAAATAATTATATATGCCTAACGCTATCAATATAACAATGGTTACATAGAACCATAGATTAAAAAAGCGCCCCTTGCCTAAACTATAATAATGGGCTATGATGAGTGATGAATTAGCGATGAAAAGGCGCATTTGCTCATCAAAGTTACCTGGCAACATCACTACACCTACCGTGAGCAGCACTTGGGTAGTAATAACCACATAGAGCAACATACGGGTACGTATTTTGTCGTTATAAGCGGTATGTATGAAATGAATGAATGCCAACAAAGCTAACCCAAAGATTACACCCAAGGTTATCCATTGTTTTACATTCAAGAGCATGTAATTGGGCAAGCGGGGTTCAAACCAATCATATAGATAAAGAAAGGCTGTGTCGAGCTGATTGTTCCATATTGCATAGGCGGCATAAAGCCAATAAGGTACGGCCGCACCTAATATTCCTGCCATAAACGATCGCCATGAGAAGTTGCGAAGTTGGAAAATCATGCTCACATAGTAACCCAATGCCAACACAAGGAGGGGTGGAAAGATGATGCTACCTACTGATATAAACAGAAATGCATGAAAGATGTATCCCTCAGGCCGCACCTGCTGGTACGATGAAAAGAGCATAAAATAGGCAAACACCAAGCAAATGGTAGGTATGGCTTCAATGCTCCACTTATGCAAAGCTGGGCACACCAACATAAGTACTAAGAAGGTTACACTCATCATGCGCGAACGTATGCGTAACAGCGCATTACGATTGTTCAGCTCCATAATAAGGTAGGCTGTTATGCCTGTCACTGCCAACCCAGCCCAAAGCATACTGTCCGACACATCGGGCAGCATCCAAAATACGAGCACCAACACTGCTGTTATAGGCAAGGTAAAGGTGCTCGATATAATGCTATTTCTATATGAATGTGAATACATTGTTATTTAATGCACAGACTACGCTCTATGACTTGCAAATGAGAATCATGATGTTGCCTTTTTAAGAAGTAGGTAAGTAGGTATCAAAATTAGTTGATATGCCTACTTTTTAAAAAGTGCAACACCATGCTACAACTCATTTACAAGCACTTACTTATGAGCAATTAAAGGTCTTGTCCGATATCCGTACGGAAGTATTTCTTGGTAAACTGAATATGCTTGGCTCCTTCCATCGATTTGCTTAAGGCCTCGGCCTTATCAGCACCATACGAACTTACAGCAATTACACGTCCGCCTGCTGTTACCAGTTTACCATCTTTCATAGCTGTTCCCGCATGGAACACTACACTACCTGATACATCAGCGCCTGTAATTTCATATCCTTTGTCATATGCCTGTGGGTAACCACCCGACACACACATTACGCACACAGCAGCACGTTCATCAAACTCCACCTTACGTGTATCAAGGTTTCCTTCAGCAACTCCTTGGAACAAATCAACAATATCGCTCTTTAAGCGGAGCATTACGGTTTCGGTTTCGGGGTCGCCCATACGACAGTTGTATTCTATCACCTTAGGCTGACCATCGCAATTAATTAAACCGAAGAAGATAAAGCCTTTATAGTCGATGCCTTCAGTTGCTAAGCCTTCAACCGTAGGACGTATAATTTCGTTTTCCACCTTCGCCATCCAAGCTTTATCAGCAAATGGAACGGGCGAAACTGAACCCATACCACCCGTATTTAATCCTGTATCACCCTCGCCTATGCGCTTGTAATCTTTTGCTTCGGGCAAAATTTGATAATGCTTACCATCAGTTAGCACAAACACTGAACATTCAATGCCCGACAAAAATTCTTCAATTACGACACGACTCGATGCATTGCCAAACATTCCACCTAACATGTCGCGCAATTCTTTTTTTGCCTCGTCAAGGGTAGGCACAATCAGCACTCCCTTGCCAGCACACAAGCCATCAGCCTTTAACACATAGGGAGCTTGCAATGTTTCAAGAAAACGGCATCCCGCTTCAACCTGGGTTCCATCAAAGGTTTCGTAAGCAGCTGTGGGAATATTGTGACGTTTCATAAATCCCTTAGCAAAGTCCTTTGAACCTTCGAGCACAGCGCCAGCCTTTGACGGACCTATTACGGGTACATGCTTTACGTCAGCACGCTGCTTGAAGTAGTCATAGATGCCTTTTACTAATGGGTCTTCAGGGCCTACAACTACCATATCAACCTCATGATTCACTACAAAGTCGGCCACTGCATCAAAGTCATCGGCTTTGATGGCTACGTTTTCACCAACTTGTGCTGTACCAGCATTACCTGGTGCAATAAAGAGTTTGTCAATTCGCGGACTTTGTGCAATTTTCCATGCCAGGGCGTGTTCACGGCCGCCACTGCCCAAAAGTAAGAGTTTCATAAGTGTAAAATTTATTTGGCCACAAATTTAGTAATTTTATTCGGTTTACATTATCTTTGTACCCATATGTTACATGCTACACACATAAAATCGGCAGCACAGGCTGAGGGCTTCTCAGTTTGTGGCATTGCTCGTGCCACTAAAGTGTGTGCCGAACGCGAAGCTGAACGTCGCGCTTGGTTGGCTCATGACGAGCAGGGTGAGATGCATTATTTGCAACAAAACCTTGATAAAAGGTTGGACCCCCGACTATTGGTTGAAGGGGCTATAACTATTGTGTCGGTAGCTGCTAATTATTATCCAGGGGATTGGGAAAGTATCACACCCGCTTGTGACCATTCAAGCACAGTTTTTTGCGATAAAAACGGCAAAAATTGCACTGCGAACGTGCCTAATTGGCTAAAGTTATCACGCTATGCCTACGGATCAGACTATCACGATGTAGTGAAACGTATGCTTCGTGGCATGATGCAACGCTTAGGATTGGTGGACATGGTGGACGGACGTTGCTTTGTTGACACTGCACCTATTGATGAGAAATATTGGGCTGAACAAGCGGGCTTAGGGTGGCGCGGACGTAATGGGCAACTTATTATTCCTGGCATGGGGAGTTTTTTCTTTTTGGGTGAATTGGTCTTGACTCATGAGGTCGACGTTTACGATGAAAAGGGGAAAAATAGATGTGGCACGTGTCAGGCTTGTGTGAAGGCATGTCCCATGCACGCGTTGCACGGAGACGGAACGCTGGATGCTCGACGTTGCTTATCGTATCTCACCATTGAGCACCGAGGCGAATTGCCCCCTGAAGCTATTGATAAATTAGGAAATTGCTTTTATGGCTGCGACCGCTGTGGCGAAGTTTGTCCATGGAACAAGCGTTTTGCTCACAAAACAACGATTGCAGAATTGGCTCCGCGTAAC
Source organism: uncultured Prevotella sp. (assembly GCA_900546605.1). Taxonomy (GTDB): domain Bacteria; phylum Bacteroidota; class Bacteroidia; order Bacteroidales; family Bacteroidaceae; genus Alloprevotella. The sequence goes on along the minus strand of URDV01000017.1, from coordinate 12,468 downwards.
GACATTGTAGCCATGACACCCAACAACTGGCATCATTTGACCTTAGAACAATATCAAAAACTTTTCAAAAAAAGTGCGGTGAAACGGGCTAAATTTGAAGGTATCACACGTAACATTCAAGCTACCGACAGTCTTACATAGTGTTTTTCGCTTGTAAAAGAGCATTGTTAACGTTCTTGCTTTTTATGTTCGTTTTATCAATCTGATAATAGTGTTCAATGTAAAAACAGGTGGATGCATCTATCCATCACACATCTGCACCTTATAAAATTCACTCACATCCTTACGTAACAAAACATCAAACATTATATATGCGAAAACTATTTATCTACTCACTCTTTGCCATTACGCCCTTATCATTGTCAGCACAGGACAATGTGGTGTGGTTTGACCAACCTACTACACTCAACGGACAACAATGTTGGTGGAAAGGACAAAACGACAAGAGCAAAAAACCTGTTCGTGCAGGCGATTCGGCTGTTAATGCTGACCATGAATGGGAATATCGTTCACTACCATTGGGCAATGGTAGCATTGGCTGCAACGTTATGGGCAGCATCAGTACAGAACGTTACACGCTGAACGAGAAAACGCTGTGGCGAGGTGGTCCCAACACCGCTAAAGGTGCACAAGATTATTGGAACCAAAACAAGCAATCGGCCCATGTACTAAAGGACATTCGACAAGCATTTACCGAGGGCGATTGGAACAAAGCCGCACAACTCACTACACAAAACTTTAACAGCAATGTGCCTTATGAGGCTACTGGTGAACCACAATTCCGCTTTGGTTCTTACACTACCATGGGGGAACTTACACTTGAAACGGACATTCACGAAGCAAACACACACAACTACCGCCGTGCGCTCTCGGTTGATTCAGCATACGCTACTGTAAGTTTCACCACTGCAGATGGCACTGCCTATGAGCGCAAAACGTTCATTTCATACCCTGCCAATGTAATGGCAATACGCCTTACAGCTAATCGCAAGGGTAAACAAAACTTTACGCTAAAGTATACTCCTAACCCCGTTAGCGAAGGTGCTTTTGCGGCTGATGGGATGAACGGACTTTGCTACACAGCTCACCTTGACAATAACCAAATGCAATACGTGGTACGCATTCAGGCTCTGACTAAAGGTGGTAGCGTAACATATGTAGGTGGCCATTTGGTTGTGAAGAATGCTGATGAGGTGACCATTCTGCTCACAGCTGACACTGATTATACCCCCAACTATAATCCTGACTTTGCCGACAACAAAGCTTATGTGGGAGTTGACCCTGTTAAAACTACACAGCAATGGATGAAACATGCGGTGAAAACGGGCTTTACAAAACTTTTCAAGCAGCATTATGCTGACTATGCTTCGCTTTACAATCGTGTAAAATTCACGCTTGATGGGCCTACATCTACGCAACCCACCAACGTGCGATTGGCGGATTATCGCAAGGGAGCAAAGGATGCTGGACTTGAAACGCTCTACTACCAATACGGCCGTTACTTGCTTATAGCCTCATCGCGCCCTGGCAATTTGCCTGCTAACTTGCAAGGTATGTGGCACAACAATGTGGATGGACCCTGGCGCGTTGACTATCACAACAATATTAATCTGCAAATGAATTATTGGCCTGCCTTGCCTACTAACCTGACAGAATGTACTGAACCACTTACTGACTTTATCAAGTTGCTCGAAAAGCCTGGCGAACGCACCGCTAAAGCTTATTGGGGGGCACGCGGTTGGGCGGCAGGCATTTCGGCTAATATTTTTGGCTTTACAGCACCTCTCGAAGGGGCTGACATGTCATGGAACTATAACCCCATGGCCGCTTCATGGTTAGCTACTCACTTGTGGGACTATTATGACTACACACGCGACACCAAATTTCTGCGTGAAACAGCTTATCCACTGATGAAAGGTTGTGCCTTGTTCTGCGAGGACTTTTTGTGGCGCGAGGCCGATGGCACACTGACTGCTGCACCTTCAACATCGCCCGAACATGGACCTATTGACGAGGGTACTACCTTTACGCATGCCGTTGTGCGAGAAATTCTGCTCGACTGCATTGCTGCTGCGCAGGTGTTAAATGTGGATGTTGACGAAGTGAGCAAATGGCAAAGCATTCTGCACGACTTAGCCCCTTATCGCATAGGACGCTATGGTCAATTGTTAGAGTGGAGCCGCGACATTGATGACCCTAACGATCAGCATCGCCATGTCAATCACCTTTTTGGCCTGCACCCAGGACATACCATTTCGCCTCTTACTACCCCCACATTAGCCAATGCGGCTAAAGTGGTGCTTGAACATCGCGGTGATGGTGCTACAGGTTGGAGCATGGGGTGGAAGTTGAACCAATGGGCTCGACTGCATGATGGCAATCACTCATATATATTATATGGCAACTTGCTCAAGAATGGAACGGCTGACAACTTGTGGGACATTCACCCACCCTTCCAAATTGATGGTAACTTTGGTGGCACCGCTGGTGTTACTGAAATGTTGTTGCAGAGCCATGCGGGGTGCCTTGACTTGTTGCCATCACTGCCCGATGCATGGGCTAAAGGCAGCATTCAGGGCTTACGAGCTCGAGGCAACTTTGGAGTTGATTTGCAATGGAATGGTGGAAAACTCACACAGGCTACCATCACCTCGGGGTCAGGAGGTGTGTGTCACTTGCGTTATGGTCAACACACACTTGATGTTAACACTGCAAAGGGCAAAACCTACACCATTGCCTTTGATGGGCAACAGTTGAATGTAAGGTAAACAAACTTGGTGCGTAGGTAAGTAGGTATTCACATCAACTAATTTTGAATACCTACTTATTGTTTTTTAGCAAGTACTGCTAATTAGTAAGGCATAGCTACTTTAATGGCTATGCCTTACTTTTTTTACGAAACAGAATTAAAAGAGATGTTTGTACACATGAATTTTAACCACATATACACATTTTACTACCACCTATGCAAAAACAGTTTTTTCTTACGAATTAAAAGCCCTAACTTTGTTAGCATGAAGTATTTTATTTTAATTAAAACCTCATGCTTATGAAAAAGTTTTTACTCTTTTTGCTTTTGCTCATAACAGGTTTTTCGCCTACATGGGCTGATAAGCTAAAGTTGCATGTTACTGACATGCAAAATCACAATGTGGCTCATGTTAAGCTTAAATTGAATTACCCTGAAGCGGAAATCCAAACCACTGACGCTAATGGTTATGTCACCTTTGATGTACCCAATGGCTTCTTTGATGAAATAGGAGAACAGGGCATGGACATTTATTTAGGCTACACTTGCGATGAGCTGGATGTTGACCCTAACAGAGGAAACACATACCCATACACAGCTGGAGTCGAACGACACATAAGTCAGGCTGACAAGGATAATGTGATTGAAGTTACATTTGAACACGACACTTTCTTACGCTTTGACTTTACACAGCACCTCACTAAGCTGCAACGTAATTACTTGAATGGAAAAAGCATTACCATGGCTGTTAACTACAACGATGGCGAAACGGCTACAAGGTGCTTTAAATATAATGGCGAGGACCAAAAGAGCCTCTTCTTTAAATCAGACAAGAGTAGTTACAAAGTAATGTGCTATGTCAATTCTGAATACTTTGGCGAGAGTGGCGTCGTTATTGCTCAATGGCCCGAAGGTAGCGTATTTTTGCCTGCAACCATTGGCGTTGACCTTACTAAAGACCGCACGCCCATTACGCTCAATAGTGTGATAGGCATTGATGGGCAACCCGTTACACAGGGGCGTGTTGGCGACTATGATTTGACCAATGGACTACCTGCCGTAGTTCGTTATGTTGACAAAAACGACTATAATGTTCGCCTTAGTTGCTTATTAAACAATTACCAAGGCTTTACCTTCACTTGTCCCCAAAACGTAGCTAACTTTGACATCGACTTGCAGGGAAAAGGCAGAACCATCCATACCACACTGAAAGATCACAATGGGAATGCTATGTCGGGAGCAAAGATTCTTACGCTTAAAAGCATTGAACAAAGCTATCGTTACGACTCTTTGCTTGTAACAACCAGCAATGAGCAAGGAAAGGTGTCGTTTAATGCCATTAACGAAGCAAGTAACATCTCACCTTGGAAAATTGTCGTCGTACCACCATTCGAAGGTTATCCTCCCACCGAAATCGACCCTCGAGGAGATGACACTGAAGGCGACACAAACATTGTGATTGACTACTCGCATAGCCGATTTATTAATGTTCGCATTAAGGACTTTAGCTCTGATGCATGGAAGGAGCGTTTCACTAACTACGTCAATTATAACGTTTACTATAAAAACAAGGACGACGGACGCTACGAAGCACAATATATCACCTTTAACGAGGGGAACGACTTAATTTGCCGCGCTATCATTAGTGCTGACAGAAATGTAGATGTACATGATTTGCAACTTGAACTGCAACTGCAAGGTTACACCTCGTCTGAAGGTGAAAATGTACTACCCTACACCATCAACCTTGAAACCTTGCCCAAGGGCGACCTTAACTACACCATTGCTCCACTTGAGTGGAAAAAGGTAAACATTGCCTTTACTGCAACAGATGAACCATATTTAAGATGCAGCAAATTTACTATTGATGGTTCTTCTTTTGAATATAAAGAATATTTTGATGGTAATTACAACAATGCGGTTGTTATGCCCGCGGGTGAACACGCATTGAACATGCGTCTTGAGGGGAACGCTGTACTTTATGACTACGGAACACCGCAAATGTTTACTGTTAAAAAAGAGGATAATAATCCACAAGCGACATTTGCTCTTAACCGTGCTGCCTATGCAGGTTATGAAGTAACCGTAACGGCTCCTAATGGTACACCCGCAGAGACTTATTCTCTGGCTCTGAATAGTGAGGCTAATTATAATAGCAGAACTATCTTCCTTAACGAAGAAGGTAAAGGACGCATTTACACTGCTCCATCAGCTGATGTGATGACATACACCATCAACACTTATGATATCGACATGAAACCCTACACCTGGACGGCCAAAGCTGTAACAGGTCCTCAACAAAAGGTGATTGACCTCAGTAAAGAGTACAATAAAATTGACCTTTCCATCAAAGCGCATGATGACTCTTACAACTATGTGTATGCTACTATTTACTGGAGCGAAACTGCTGATGCATTAAACAATGTTTATGACGACAATGGCAACAATGACTCTTCTGTTTATGAAATGGGGGTTAGCAATTGGGAGAATGCTGACGGAAGTAATTTGTTTAACAAGAGTATTTACTTGCCCAAAGGCTGGATTTGCGGCTATGCCAATTCAAACAACACACAATGCCTTATGCCTGTCACCCAACTGAGTGAAAACATGGCATATACTTTCAACTTCAGCACATTCAGTAAAGTAACGTTTGATTATGAAGCGTCTGGTTATGGCGGTAGACTCGTGGTTATTCGCACCAGCGACAACAAACAAATGGAAGGATACGGCCAACTCTATGCACCAGGCCAATACAAAGCTTGCTATATAGGTTTCGAAGAAAATGGCGATTATTACTACATACAAGCACCTTCTACAACCTTTACCATAGCAGGTGATGGCAAGGATATGACCGTTAAACTAACACGCGCTGCCGATGACGATTACATTTATGTTCCACTTTCGGCTACTGGCACGGATAGTGACTTTGGCGCTTTAACAAGAGCTAATGTGAGCGTTGTTTACGATGGTTTGTTTAATTTGACTGAATACAACAACAATGGTGAGTTCTCATTTAACAAACTATTTACTTGGAAAATGCTAAAAGGTAGCTACGACTATAAAGTAGGATACTTGTGGTTTGAAAATGGTACGGTTGTAGCACATAATTTAAATGGCCATCTGGATGTAAAAGACAACACAAGCGTCTTTAACATTGACCTTTCGGGAGTTCATCAGTTCAGCTCTACGGCTATTACTGACATGAATGGCAACAGCATTGACTGGGAAGGACACGGACTCTCAGTAAATAGCTACACCATTATTGACCATGAGGGCAAAGCGCACCATGAAGTCTTTTATGGAACATCATATGGTTTGTTTATTGCAAATGGCGATTACGATGTAATATTGACCGTTTATGATGAGAACTACAATGCTCAAAGCATTAAAGCTCAATTACATGTTGATGATCAGTCGGGCAAGGTGGCAACATTCCGTACTACCGAAATTACAGGCATTAACGAAAGCTTGACCACAGACAATGCTTTACAAGCACAATTATCCAATGGTAAACTAATGCTGATGGGTAACAACGACACCCCCATTCAGTTGAATGTTTACTCACTTTCGGGCGTGTGCGTCATGAGCACAACAGCCCATGCTAACGATGTGATTGACCTTAGCAACTTGCAACGTGGCACCTACATAGTACGCTTGCGCCAAGGCAACGACACAAAGAGTCTTAAAATCGTTCAATAAGTCAGTCTTATTTTAAACGACTATTCATGCAATGGAGACAACCTTTTCAACCAAGGGTTGTCTCCATTTTCTGTTCATAATAACGCTACAACACCATGTGACTTGCGTTATACTCCTAACTTCATCACATTTCTGCGCCATCAGATATCACACATTGAAAATCAATGAGTTACATCAAAATCATGGGTAGCTTTGGGTGGCGCAAGCAAAAAAATGAGTACATTTGTTCCATGTATGTACGCAAAAACATAACAGATATGTTATCACAAGCGTAGTTGTTGTCAGCAAAGCTAGCGGCAAATATAAGGAGATAAAGTCCTTTGGATCTTCATCGTCAGAGGAAAATATAGAATCATTATATAATAAAGCGACTCCTAAAATTATAAGTCTATAATATCTTCTTTTCAGTTGATTTCTTAACGCAAGAGCCATATTTTTCTTTTATTTTTACATTTTAATGTTTTTTACCCCCCCCCATTTTATGTTATAACTCATTTATGGTACTTTTGCGAGCAAAAGTACCTTATCCGATTAAAATATCATTAACATAAACATAAAAACATGAAAAGATTAGTATTCTTTTTGTCTCTTCTCCTCACTTGTATTGTTGGAGTAGAGAATGCATTGGCACAAACGTTTCGCGTTTCAGATGCCCCGTCAAATGGCCAATGGGGTGAACATACTTATTGGTACTACATTCAAAATCAAGATGGTAATGGATGGCTCGGAGTTAATCATACCACCAACAACTATTTAAACTTAACAACAACTGAATGTTCTCAGTCAGAACAAGAGCAATGGTGTTTAGTGGGTTCTGAAACAGATGGATATGTGTTTTACAACAAAGCCTCTGGTACAGGGAAAATTTTAGGAATCACCAACCAAACTGGAACTGATGAAAATACCAATAATTACGGTGCCTCACGCGCTAGCATGGTTGACTATAACGGAACAACAGAAAGTTCAACAGCTGACAATAATGTTGGTTTTTTATTTAAACGCCTAAACGCGTCATACAACCAAAATGGCACTTATGATGCTTTCAAACTGTCTGGCACAAGCGGTGATACACAACGCCACATGAATAATCGTAACGGATATCTTGCTTATTGGGCAACTACTGAAGGAAATGCTTTAAAAGTTGCAGGTTCATCATTTAAATTTGTTGCCGTAAACAATTTTGAAGAGACTTTGTATAAAACGAATTTGTTGATAAACTCTGTTGATAAGACAGAGTTAGACAATCCTTTTTATTATAGCTCTGCAAGCTATAACAGCTTAATTTCTGCTTATAACCAATACAAATCTTATGATGAGACTTCTATTGGCGATAAAAAGAATACAGCCATCGAAGCACTCAACAATGCCATGAATTTGGAAATAGCAGAGTTAAAAGATGGTGATAGAGTTTTATTGCGAAACTATAGCAAAACGACTACTTACATTGGGTGTAATGGAAGAAAGCTTACGCAAAACACGCAAAAAGCAAGTTACCCTAACATTTTCACCTTCAAGAAGCAGACTGATGGTAAATGGAAAATTTATAATGAATACTATGACATGTATGTAGGAGCTGTACCTACAACATCGAACACGGGATTTCCTATGGTTAGTGGAGAAGATAACGCAACTTCATACACTATTGAAAGTTCAATATTAGGCACTGCTAACATTTCGGACAAAACAGTTAATAACACTTTTTGGGGGCAATCTGGATGTAATGGATTTCATATGGGAGAAGCACGATTCGGCATTGTCGCATGGGAAACATCCGCAAATTCTAAGCCTTCACAATTTTATTTCATGAAAAATGATATAAATCAAACTATGAATGACATTGACGAGGCTATCATTGAACAATCGAATGCAACAAAATATATTGGATATACTACACCTACAGAAGATGTCATTAACGCTTTTAACGCATTAAAATCATCTACCAACGAAAACCATCTTTCGAACTATAAAGCTCTTGAAACTGCTATTGCAAACAATAATAATAGCATTGTCAAACCCGAAGTTGGAAAGTATTATACTATTGAGAGTGCTGTATTCAACGGTAAATACATTACCGAAAGTTACACCCAAAAGCAGGGGGATAACAACCAATTAATGTCAGCAAGCTACGGCAACAATATTATGCCTGCACTTTGGCAATTTGAGCCAGTAACTGACGAAGGCAAAACAGACCTTTATTACATTAAAGCTGCTAACTCTGGCAATTGCATGAGCAAAATACATTGGGACTATAAACCTATGCGAATGGTTGCAAAAACTGATGCAAATGTTGGACAACTTGACATTTTCAGCAAGACACACGTTAGCATGCCTAATTCAGTAACTATCGTTTATTATACAAATGATGATCGTAGCGAAACTAATAGAGGTACTGCATGCATTAAGAGAGATAGTCAAAATGGCGATGGATATATTGAATCGTGGAATAGTACTGATTCTAAAAACAACAATTTCCGCATTCTCGAAGTAACAACCATCCCTGTAAGCATCAGCAATGCAGGCTATGCCACAATCAATTTGCCTATGGCTGTTACCATTCCTTCGGGCGTTAAAGCTTATACAGGGCAAAAAGATGGCAATGTGATTAATTTAGCTGAAATTACAACAGGGGTTATTCCTGCAGAAACTCCCGTGATTATTGAAGCAAACGAAGGACAATATAATTTTAATATTGATTTCAATAACACAGACGCAAAGCCCGAAAATGGATTAAGCGGTACGCTTATGCCCACCACCATTGCTAACGATGCAACAGCTTATGTGTTGGGTAATGGCTCACAAGGAATTGCTTTTTATAGAATCAACTCTGCAACAGACCGTACCATTGGAGCAAACAAGGCTTATGCCACTACTACCGAAGCGGCTTCAAACGCTTTGCTATTTAACTTTGGTGGCACAACAACGAGCATCAACAATGCTGTGAATGATCAAACTGAAAGTAACATTTACTACGATTTGAACGGACACCGCGTGCTTTATCCCACACAAGGTATCTTTGTAAAAGCTAATGGCCAAAAGGTTCTCATCAAATAACTTAAAAAAAGCATCACAATGAAAAAGAAATATTTTGCCCCCAGTTCAAATCAATTAGCATTCCACGTTGAGGGCATGCTCGCTCAATCAAGATTAAAAACCTATGATGATGAAGAAAATTTTGGTGCTTCATCTGGTTTATCGAACAAACGCGACCAACAAAGTTCAGGCATATGGGATAATATGAACACCAATTGGACTAAGTAAATAATCGTCCCAAACTGAACTCATACCCCAAATCCCTTACTCCGTGCGTGTAAGGGATTTTTTTGTAAACAACGATTGTCACAGGAAACGAATACTCATCCCCATTTCAAAGTCCCCCAAAATGCCCTTAGCTGTTCTGCTACACTCTAATTTAATTATGAGCACTTACTTCTCACAAATAAATCGTAACTTTGCCCTTTGAAAATAAAAACAATAACAAAACATATATGAGTTTACAATGCGGCATTGTAGGTTTGCCTAATGTGGGCAAATCAACCCTATTTAACTGCCTAAGTAATGCCAAGGCACAGTCTGCCAACTTCCCATTCTGCACCATTGAGCCTAACGTGGGCGTTATCACCGTCCCCGATGAACGATTAACCAAACTGGCCGAATTGGTTCACCCAGGACGTATTGTCCCCACTACGGTTGAGATTGTAGATATTGCAGGTCTTGTAAAAGGTGCATCAAAGGGCGAGGGATTGGGCAACCAATTCTTAGGCAACATTCGCGAAACGGATGCCATTATTCATGTGTTGCGTTGCTTTGACGATGGCAATGTGGTTCACGTTGACGGCAGTGTTAACCCCGTTCGCGACAAAGAAATTATTGACACCGAACTTCAACTCAAGGATCTCGAAACCGTTGACAACCGCATTAAACGTGTTGAAAAGATAGCTAAGGTTGGTGGCGATAAAAATGCCAAGGTTGAATACCAAGTATTGTTGGCCTATAAGGATGCACTTGAGCAAGGCAAAAGTGCTCGTAGCGTTTCATTCGAATCACTTGAAGAGCAAAAGGCGGCTAAAGGCTTATTCTTGCTCACATCCAAGCCTGTACTCTACGTTTGCAATGTTGACGAAGCCTCAGCTGCTACTGGTAACCACTACGTTGACGAGGTGCGCGAAGCTGTAAAGGACGAAGGAGCAGAAGTGTTGGTATTAGCTGCCCAAACCGAAGCCGACATTGCCGAACTCGAAACCTATGAAGAACGACAAATGTTTTTGCAAGACGTAGGTTTGGAAGAGAGTGGTTGCAACCGTTTGATTAAGGCTGCCTACCACATGCTCAATCTGCAAACATTTATCACAGCTGGCGAAATGGAAGTGAAGGCTTGGACATTCCATAAAGGTTGGAAGGCTCCACAATGTGCTGGAGTTATACACACCGACTTTGAAAAAGGCTTTATCCGTGCCGAGGTTATCAAGTACGATGACTACATACGCTTAGGTTCTGAATCGGCTGTACGTGAGGCTGGTCTGCTGCACGTCGAAGGCAAAGAATACGAAGTAGAGGATGGTGACATCATGCACTTCCGTTTTAATGTGTAAACATAGCATCTTGTAATCGTTCACTCATGTTCTACTAAGTGAACACAGCTGCGTAAGTGTCATTTTTAAACAGATTGTTATGACCATTTGGAATCCTTCCATCATAGCCTTTACATTAGGCCCTATTGAAGTTCGTTGGTACGCATTGTGCTGGTGCATAGGTTTAGCCTTGGCTTACATTGTAGTGTACAAGCTATACCGTAAGCAGCAAATACCCGAAGAAAAGTTCGACCCTCTGTTTCTTTACTGTTTCTTTGGCATACTCATAGGGGCACGTTTAGGGCATTGTTTGCTTTATGAGCCAGGTTACTTTTTAAGCCACCCACTCGAAATGATTTTGCCCATGCGACATTTGCCCGATGGTTCGTGGAAGTTTACGGGCTATGCTGGTTTAGCATCTCATGGTGGCACACTCGGTCTCATGATAGCCTTATGGCTTTATGTGCGCCGAACAGGAGTAAACATCATGCGTGTGCTCGACAACATAGCCATTGCTACCCCCATAACAGCATGCTTTATTCGGCTGGGCAACCTAATGAATTCTGAAATCGTGGGCAAATTCACTCATAGCGACTTTGGCTTTGTTTTTGTTCATCTCAACGAGACACAGCCCCGCTACCCTGCCCAACTCTACGAGGCCATTGCTTACCTTATATTCTTCATCATCGGTTTAGCCATCTACAGCAAGATGAAGCATCGTGTAGGCACAGGCTTTTACTTTGGCTACTGTTTGAGTTCCATTTTCATCTTCCGTTTTGTGGTGGAATTTTTTAAAGAAGTGCAAGAACCATGGGAGTTGCACATGCAGCAGCTCATAGGCTTAGATCAAGGTCAATTGCTCAGCATCCCATTCATCATTATCGGTCTATACTGTATGTTAGGTGGTAAGTGGTGCACACGATGGGCTGAAAAGCTACCAAAGGCGTAAACACACATTCTATATGTATAAACAATAAAAAAAGAGAGGATGCAAATAATCAAGTTAGCACTTTGCTACTTGTTTATTTGCATCCTTTTTTGTTTTTATTCAAGTGAGTAACCTTGTTCTTTCTCCATGCCCATTATGAAAGTAGATGCCCAAGGATACAAACGTGAAAAAGATAATAGTTCATATTTTTTACTACAGTATTCAGATAAGCAAAGTTCAAAGTCTGCATTGTTCACGCAACCACACGAAAAAACGGTCACGAAAATCGTAACCGCTTCATTCTTAGCGTGGACCAGCTAGGGCTTGAACCTAGGACCTCCAGATTATGAGACCAACAGAATGATAGTCTGTGATATTTCGTTATTATAAACTTTTGTTGATAATCAGCGAGTTATCCCTATTTGATGTTTTGTGGCATACCATTGAATATCCATGACTCAAACAGTTTGTTTACGCAGGAATTAGGAAGTGAGCAGAACTTCTAACAATTCATTGGCAAGTTT
>URDV01000016.1 GCA_900546605.1 uncultured Prevotella sp. | reverse complement strand
TAGAGCACAACCTTGCCAAGGTTGGGGTCGCGAGTTCGAGTCTCGTTTTCCGCTCTAGGTCGCTCGAATGGTGGAATGGTAGACACGAAGGACTTAAAATCCTTTGGGCAGAAATGTCCGTGCGAGTTCGAGTCTCGCTTCGAGCACACTATAAAGACTGATTGCTTGTAGAGCAACTCAGTCTTTTTTTGTATTCCTACTTTTTCAGTTAACCATGACACCTACCTTACTTTTTTTGTGTAAGTTTGCACACATGAAGAAAGCTATAAAAATAGGTAAGTGGGCGGGCATTGTCGTGTTATCACCGATAATGTTTTTCTTGCTGCTCGCCATTTTGTTATATATTCCTCCCATTCAAAACTTTGTAGTTCATCAAGTTGCCCATAAAATGTCTGAAAGCATGGGCATGGACTTCCGCATCGAAAAGGTTCGCTTGGCCTTTCCGCTCGACTTGGCTGTACACCATGTGGTGGCTATTGAAAAAGGCGACACATTGCTCAATGCCAACCACCTACGACTGAATGTGCAACTGCTGCCACTATTGAAAGGGCGTGCCGATGTTGATGGTCTTGAACTTTATGGACTTAAACTTGACACTAAAAGCTACATTGCCGACACACACATTAAGGGACAAGCTGATGCCCTGGTGGCTGCAGCTCATGGTGTGGATTGGGAAAAAGAACTGGTTAAACTTGATCATGCTAAGTTAAAAGGAGCTGACTTTGTGGTTGAACTTAGCGACACTGCACAAAAAGATACTACACAAAGCAAAACTAAGTGGAACATTGCTGTCAACAAAGCCCACATTGAAAACACACGTGTGCGCATTATCATGCCAGGCGACTCTATGCGCATTTATGCTGAAATGGAACAAGCGCTATTGCAGGGCGGATGTTTTGACACAGGCCGTAACTATTATGCCGTACAATCATTGCAACTAAAAAATGCGGCTGCCAAGTATGATATTCCCTACATCAAACCGCGTGTGGGCATTGACCCTAACCACCTTGCCATAACACAGTTATCGTTACAACTCGACACGCTGACTTACAATAACGAAGGGGTGCTACGCGCTGGCATACGTTATTTACAGCTACATGAAAAGTGTGGACTCCAATTGTCGCGCTTGTGTGGTAATGTTTACGTGGACTCAACACGCATACAACTGCCCGATTTTAAATTGCGTACCCCCTCCTCCCACATTGATGCTCAAGTGGCACTTGACTTCAGAGCCTTTAACGAGCATAAGGGGGGCAATTGCCAAGCATGGGTAGATGCGCTCATTAGCTATGCCGACGTGCAAACATTAGCTAAAGGCTACGTTGACCACAAACTATTGCAGTCATTGCCCCATTCCCCTTTACTTATAAAGGCTGACATGAGTGGTAACATTGACCATTTACTATTGCGCTCACTGCATTTTAGTTTACCGAACATTGCACGGCTTTCGGCCAACGGCTACACCCGTAATCTGTTGCAGAACTGGCGCAAAGGGCATTTCAATTTCAACCTTAACACGCAAAATCTATCGCACATACAACGTTTGTTTCCTACCTCACTCACCCAAAATGTCAATATACCTAATGGCATAGGCGCACATGGATGGCTCGACTTTAAGGGGCAAGTGTACGATGCTAACATTCACTTGCAGTGTGGCAAAGGTGCTTTAGCAGCCAAGGCCCATGCCGATTTGCGCCATGAAATGTACAACATAGCAGCAGCTGCACGGGATTTTCCGATTGCCAACATTGTGAAAGGTTTACCCATGGGACCTTTTACAGGTAAAGTGCGCGCTTCAGGAAACGGATTTAATGTACTCTCATCACGCGCCTCACTTACGGCTGATGCCACTGTGAACAGGCTCACCTACAACCACTACGACTTAAGTGGCATTGCGCTCAAAGCCCGTTTACATGGTAGTCGTGCCTTTGCACACTTCCAAGCTAACAACCCTTTGCTACAAGCTAATGGCGAACTTGAGGCCTTCATGAACCATAAAGGTTATGCATTGGCCCTACGAGCCTCACTACCTTATGCCGACTTGAAAAAATTAGGCATTACAACCGACACTTTGTTCTTTGGCACAGACATCGACCTAAAGGCCACCACCGACAAGGCTTTCAAGTACTACACCCTAACAGGGGGCATACAGCACAACCGCTTCACTACCCCACGCATGAGTACCATGGCCAAGGACATTTTGTTTGATTTAGCATCAACACGCGACACTACTACTGCGTTTGTTTCAGCTGGCGACCTCACACTACGCCTGGGTTCAAAGCAAGACATACCTTACATAACTCAACATTTCACACGTTTTGCCAACGAGGCAAACAAACAAGCTAAAGCTTACAACATTGACCAAGAAAAGTTAAAGACTTATTTGCCTGCCATCTCTTTCTATTTAAATGCAGGTCGCGACAATCCGCTCTATAACATAGCTCGCATGAAGGGCTACTCCTTTTCGTCTGCTTACATCAACCTCAACACGCATCCTGTTGTAGGCATTAATGGCGAAGCTCAAGTTGGGACGCTGAATGTTGGGGCTTTAAAGCTTGACACCATCGGGGCACACATTTACCAAGACTCACAAGGAGTGCAGATGCAAAGCTTCATTAAGAATAGCAAAAAGAATCCTAACCCACTTGATGTGAGAGCAAAGGCTTATTTGCTACAATCGGGAGCTGGAGTAGAGTTGACCTATTACGATGCTGAGGGGGTACGAGGGGTTGAACTCGGACTGCAAGCCTCAGTGCAAAACGATGGTTTGAACATTCACCTTTACCCTGAAAATCCTGTATTGGCTTACCGCAACTTCAAGGTTAACAAATCCAACTACATATTTTTAGGCAAAGACCACACCATCAGAGCTGATGTTGATTTGTTGGCCGATGATGGCACAGGAATCAAAATATATGGTGAACCCAAAGACTCAATCAACGACCTTACCGTTAGCGTGAACCAAGTAAACCTGGGCGAACTATCAACCGTGCTGCCCTATTTGCCCAAACTCAGTGGCATGCTGAGCGGTGATGTGCACATTACTGACGATTGGCTACATAAGCAATTCTCGACCATGGCCTCACTCGAAGCTAATAACTTTAAGTATGAAGACATGCCCCTGGGCAACATTGGCATTGATGGCATTTATCTGCCCAAGGGGGGAGGCGAACATCATGCTTCGGCCTTTATCAGCTCAAATGGCGAGGAAGTGCTGGCTTGCAATGGCACCTATTTTGATAAGGATGGCGGCTCCTTTGAAGGCGATGCACAGTTGCACGACTTTCCGCTACAAATGCTCAATGGCTTCATGGCGGGCACTGATGTAGCCCTTAAGGGAATTGCTGGGGGCGAACTAAAGGTGAATGGCACGCTGAATAAGCCTATTATTAATGGTACACTCAATTTAGACTCTGCTCACGTTTACTCTGATGTGTATGGCTTTGACTTCCGCACTGATGAGCGAGCTGTTGAAATTAATAATAGTTGCTTACAATTCAGCAACTACAACCTCTACTCTACGGGCAAAAATCCATTGGTGTTAAATGGTACATTTAATATGTCCGACTTTGAGCATATGCGCATGGACTTTAACATGAAGGCCAACAACTTTGAACTTATCAATACGCGCAAAAAGGCACAATCCATGTTGTTTGGTAAAGTTTATGCCAACTATTTAGGCACGTTAAAGGGCACTACCGACAATCTGTCATTACGCGGAAAACTTGAAGTGCTCGACCGCACCAATGTCACCTATATTTTAAAGGACTCTCCGCTATCGGTGGATGATCGTCTGCACGACTTGGTACAATTCACCAACTTTAAAGACACCACCACTGTTGAAGAGAAGAAACCTTTCAGCGAGAGTGGCATAGACATTACCTTAGGCATTAGCATTAGCGATGCAGCCATATTTCATTGCAACTTAAGTGACGATGGCCAAAGCTACGTCAACCTTGAAGGAGGAGGCGACCTCACACTGCGCATGACGCAACAAGGCGACATGCGCATGACAGGACGCTTTACAACCAATAGTGGCGAAATGAAATACCAACTGCCCGTCATTCCGCTTAAGACCTTTAAGTTAGTGCAAGGCTCTTATGTTGAATTTACAGGCGACGTGATGAACCCTACACTTAACATTGCTGCCAAGGAACGTACCAAGGCTGTGGTTAGTGAAAACGACCAACAACGTTCTGTAGCCTTTGATGTGGGCGTAAAATTAACCCAACCGCTTAACGACATGGGCTTAGAGTTTACTATTGAAGCTCCTGAAGACCTCAACATTCAAAATCAGTTAGCATCAATGTCAGCCGATCAACGCGGCAAAGCCGCAGTCACCATGATGGCCACTGGCATGTACATGACTGATGAAACCATGATGTCGGGATCGGGCTTTAAGGCCAACAATGCACTTAATGCCTTTTTACAAAGCGAAATTCAAAACATTGCGGGTTCGGCTCTTAAAACTATCGACATTAACTTAGGGGTTGAAAGTGGAACATCGCAAACGGGTACAGCAACCACCGACTATTCCTTTCAGTTTGCCAAACGCTTTTGGGGAAATCGTATCAGCGTTATTGTTGGCGGAAAGGTTTCGACTGGTGCTGATGCCACCAATAGTGCCGAGAGCTTCATTAACAATGTGTCAGTTGAATATCGACTTGACCAAGGAGCCACACGCTATGTTAAAGTGTTCTACGATCGCGACACACAAGACCCGCTTGAGGGGCAGCTGACCAAAACTGGCGCGGGCCTTGTGCTACGACGCAAGACTGACCGCTTAGGCGAATTGTTCATATTTAAAAAGAAGAAGGCCAAGCAATGAAACTGCATATCAAAAATACTTATTTTTTGCTGCTTTTGCTGCTCATCACAGCAGCCTTTGCCACATCATGCTCTACCACACGCTCTCTGCCCGACGATGAGCAACTTTACACAGGTATTAGCCAAATAACCTACTCTGACGACCCTGCCATGTTACGTCGCAAGGGGCGCGACTCTGTGGGCGTTATCACTGCGGTGGCTGATGCCGTTAGCAAGTTTAACCAAGTGATTGAAGGCAAAAGTACACTGAGCATTGACGAACTATTAAACAAAGACAAGAAACAACTCACCAAAGCTGAGCGTAAAGCGCAAAAGGCTGCACAAGCTCAAACCGAGGCTGACTTTGCTACGGCTAAAGAGGAGGTTAATGCCGTTTTGGCTTACCCGCCCAATAATGCTATATTTGGTTCATCAACCATGAGTTGGCCATGGAAGATTGGTTTGTGGGTTCACAACGGATTGTATGACGCAAAAGGGGCCATTGGCAAATGGGTGTTTAAAACATTTGGCACCGCCCCTGTTCTCATCAGTCAAGTAAGTCCTGAAATGCGTGCAAAAGTGGCTACCAACACGCTACATAACTATGGATACTTTCATGGTAAGGTTGATTATAACGTATTAACCGAAAAGAATCCTAAAAAAGCAAAGATAACCTACAATGTGCGTGCAGGGCAACTCTATCGTCTTGACTCTATTGCCTACCTGGGCTACCCGACCCACATGGATAGCATCATCAGTAGTCACGCACATGAGCGTCTGTTGAAAAAAGGCGATGCCTTTAGTGTGGTGAACCTATCAAACGAGCAAACGCGCATTGAAACATTGCTACGCAACAATGGTTATTACTACTACAATGCACCCTACACCACCTATAGGGCCGACACCATTCAGCGCAAAAACTATGTACAACTGCAAGTGCAACCTGTAGCCAATCGTCCTGAAAAGGCCAACCACCCTTGGTACATAGGGCACACCTACATTAACATTCGTAACTACGATGGCGAACCGCTCGATTCACAAATAGTGCGTCGACGCTACACTTACAACTTTGCTGGTAAAAAAATGCCCTTGCGCTCAAACATTTGGCGACACGCTATCACACATCGTAAAGGCGAACTTTACACACTCAACGACCAAAAAATGACAACTACAAAATTGGGACAATTGGGTGTGCTAAGCCAAATGGATGTGAGCTACGTGCCACGCGACACGTCAGCATTGTGCGACACGCTCGATGTGGTAGTGTCGGCCATAATGGATAAGCTTTATGATTCAACATTCGAAATGAATGCTACCTTTAAGAGCAACCAGCAAGTGGGACCGGGCATATCCTACGAGTTAGCCAAACGTAATGCCTTTCGAGGTGCTGAAAAGGTTTCGTTTAAAATATTTGGCTCATACGAATGGCAAACAGGTCGCAACACAAATGGTCGTAACTCCTTGCTCAACTCTTATGAAATAGGCACACAGTTGGCCTTTAAGTTTCCTCGTTTCGTTTTTCCTGGCATTAGTCGTCGTAGCGTGCGTTTCCCATCGTCCACCCAGTTTGCATTTGATGCCGACTGGAAGAATCGTTCCAAATTCTTCAACATGGTGAGCATGGGCATTAGCGCTAACTATCATTGGTACAAACGTGAAACGGCGCAACACGACCTTACACTTTTGAACCTTGACTTTGACCGTCTGAACCACACCACGGCCTCATTCGACTCTATCATGACGGCCAACCCCGCACTTTACGTTTCTATGCGCAACCAGTTTGTGCCTTCCATGTCATACACCTTTACCTATCAGAGCCGTTCATGGCGCACCAATCCTTGGTGGGTGCAATTGTCGGTGAAAGAGGCGGGCAACATTACTTCAGCCATCTATGCCATTGCAGGACAATCATTCAACAAGCGCAACAAAGAACTCTTAGGCAACCCCTTTGCGCAGTACATAAAATTTACGGCCGAGGCGCACAAGCTCTTTAAGTTTACGCCTAACATTAACGTAGCCACTCGCGTGTTTGCCGGCATCATTTATAGCTACGGCAATAGCTATTCAGCCCCCTACGCTGACCAGTTTTACGTAGGTGGTGCTAATAGCATACGTGCTTTTACCGTACGTTCTATTGGACCTGGTGCATTCCGCCCCACCAGTAGCAAATATTCATACATGGACCAAACGGGTGATGTAAAGTTGGAGGCAAACGCTGAATTGCGTGCTCGCTTGTTTGGCGACCTTCATGGTGCGTTGTTTTTAGATGCAGGCAATGTGTGGACTTTGCGTCAAGATGCGCAACGACCTGGGTCACAAATCACATTGTCGACACTTAAGAATATTGCGCTGGGCACGGGTGTGGGCTTACGTTACGATTTGGATTTCCTTGTCATCCGCTTTGATGTTGGCATAGGACTACATGCTCCTTACAAAACATCTAAGTCGGGCTTTTACAACATCGAACGCTTTAAAGATGGTTTAGGATTGCACTTTGCCATTGGCTATCCATTCTAAGTAATAGATTTTAAGTAGGTGTTCAAACGAATGTAAACATTCTACTTACAATGCCTTGAAAAGAAACAAGTGAGTCAAAGTTTCTATATGGAAACCTTGACTCACTTGTTTCTTTGTAGCGGTTATTAAGTCACTTAATATTGCAATACTTTTTGGGTTACTATTGGATGCATGACGAATCAAAGCTAACTTGCTTACATCTATCAAACAACTTTTTGTAAAATTTATGTTGGCAGAGGGTATCCTTCGACCCCAAAATGATGAGTTTAAAACGTGCGCGCGTTATAGCTACATTCATTCGACGTAAATCAGAGAGAAAACCTATCTGCCCTTGTTCATTAGAACGCACCAAACTGACCATTACCACATCACGTTCTTGGCCTTGAAAAGCATCTACCGTGTTAACCGTAATTTGCTTGCGCAAGGGGCGCAACATTTCATCATGCCGCACAAGGTTACGCAAGTACTGCACCTGTGCTCGATAAGGTGAAATGATGGCAAAATCAACGCGCTCTGCTATTAACCTATGACGTCCTATACGCTCTACATAGTGGTGTAAGGCTTGTAACGTAAGGGAAGCCTCGGTTTTATTTATACGTCCATAACTGCTCCCCACAAATTGTTCGGCTGCCTCAGTTGGAGTATCAATCCACACTAAGGGGTCGTCAACATCATCAAGCAAAGAACGATGACGCACTTCGGGGGCAGCTTCAAGCAACCCATGATAAAACCATTCGCTTGAAAAACGCATTAATGCCTCATTCATGCGATATTGCACACGCAACAAACGCACCACTTCGGGTTTGCGTTGTGCCACCTGTTCCATCAAGGTTCGTCCTAATCCTGCACGCATGGCTTCTGGACTCTTGATGGTAGGAGGCAACTGCTGATGATCGCCTGCTAATATCACTCGATCGACTCTTTGCAATGGTATCCAACAAGCAGCTTCAAGGGCTTGTGCGGCCTCATCAATGAATAGGGTGTGATAGTGTTGTCCCACAAGCAATTGATTGGCAGCTCCTGTAAGCGTACAAGCTATCACACGGCTCTGATCGAACAAGGTATGACGTATGCGCATCTCTATTTCATCGGCTCTCTCACGCAATCGAGCTATCTTTTGGTGAAAATTCTCACCTCTTGCTTTGCGAGGTTGGCTATATAGCTGCCGTATGCTACGCCTTATTTGCCACAAATCGGGATAATCGGGGTGTGACTCAAAACGATGTTCATAAGTGTTAGCTAACATAGTCTCTGTCACCCGACTGGGATTGCCTATGCGCAACACGGCTATGCCTCTGTCAGATAGTTGTTGACAAATCCAGTCAACAGCTGTGTTGCTTTGTGCACACACCATTACTTGTGGCTCGCGACGCAGCACTTCACTTATGGCCTCAACCAATGTGGTGGTTTTACCTGTTCCTGGAGGGCCATGAACTATCAGCACATCCTTGGCACGTAGCACGTCGCGCACTGCTTGCTCTTGTGAGGCATTGAGCCATGGCAAACGTAAGGGTAAAGCTGACTCTGCTCCCCATGACACAGGGGCTGAGGTATGAAACAGGTCACGCAACATGGCCAACCGATTGCCTTTGGCCTCAATTACACGATGCAATGCTTCAAACATTACTTTATAGGAGTAGTCGTCAAAATGAAGTTGCACACCTAACCTTTCAGCACTTTGCAACTGGGCCAAAGCGCCTTCACCAGGCAACTCCACCACCATGCGGTCAACCTCAGCATAACTTACTGTGGCTTGAAAGTTGAAGTAATGGAGCATGCCTGAAGCATCTTGCGAAAAGAAACACACCTGTCGGCCATACTCAAAGTTGTGTTCTATATCGTTATCAGCATTGCGCGTGACCTCTACCACAAAGCGGTCGAGCGAATTGTAATAACTCCGCCCGACCGTTATCGTAAACCAGCAATCGCCACGCTTCACCTTGCGGTCAATGCCCATCATTTCGGTGTCACGCTGAAAGGCTTGCTTTTCATATTCATATTCCTTCTTAAGCAAGGATAATTGCTCTTGAAGCGATAAATCTTTCATCTATTTTTAGTTTTTCAAAAGCGAGTTTTTTCAATATAAAACTACGCGTTGGCGCAATTAGTAAACAAGTGGATAAGCCTACTTGTTTACTTGTCAACCCGTTAACCTGCTACCCCATTAACCTGTTAACCTGTTAACCTGTTTACCTGTTAACCCGTCAACCCGTTTACCTGTTAACCCGTCAACCCGTTAATAGGTATAAAACTCGACTTATCAATACCCTCTACGTTCAACACTAACGCCTATCATGGCATTTTTGCCTACCTTGAACTCAGCTGCCGCACCTATGCGGCTATTGGGTTGATCATAAAAGAAAGGGAATGGTTCGCGATGGAAACGTCCAAACAAGTCGCTTGAACGAGGCAAAAAGGTCTTTTGACCATAAAGATACAAGTTGATGTTGTCATTAACCTTGTAGGCTAACACACCACCTATGCCCACATCTGTACGTTGCCATGCGCCCCACTTAAAATTGGTGGCCATTATGCCTGCTGCTATTGACAACTTGTTAGTAATGGGGTGTACATAGGCAAAGGCTGCCGTTTGACCAAAACCTACTCCCTTAGGAGCATGTTTTCCCCACCCAGCACTCACACTCATGCCAAACTGAGCGTTGAAACCTTCATGCAGTCGCCAACCAAAGTCATTGCCTATGGCATAAGGGTAGTCATAGGCTCCTAACCCATAGCCACCTATGTTAGCCATGGGTGAGTTCCAAGGCATGCAGAGTTGATTGGCCGCCTGACCTGCCAACGATAAGGAATCGCGCATTAAGGAGTCGCGATAAATTTGCCGTTGTTGCTCTATGTAAGCATCGTCCCAATGACGATGTTGTGAAAGGTCGGTTTGTGCCATTACGCTTGCAAAGGCAAATAGCAACAAACACATTGTCAACACATATTTTCGTTTCATACGATTCATATTACATTGTTCAAGTAACAAAAATTTTTCACTTTGCTACAATCTATTTATGTTGATGCAAATGTATAGAGAAAAAGTGAAATGCTGCGCTAAAAGCTATTAATGTATGCTTAAAAATGAGGTGCAAGCTAATTTTTATCTATATTTTTGCACCATCTTTTCAGTTATTCACTATTAGCATGGCCGAATGCCACACAAATTACATTTGAACATGAAAATATATTTTATACTCTTATTCATAGCCACATTTCCATACACAGCATTAGCTGGTAAACCTTGGTTGAAAAAACCTTTACGCTACGTTTGTGCTGACAGTGTGATTACTTGGGGGTACGATGGGCGCGACGTACGCACCATTGCGGCTGCTACTGATTCTACGGCTCAAGCAAGCACCATGGTGCTCACACGGCAAGCATGGAACAACCGACATGCTACCTATGAGGCTTGGTGCAAACAATTGCCTGAGCACAATTGTATTGGTGGAGCGGGTTATGAGAAAGATCCTGCTCAAGCGTTGGCTGCTGCTAAATGGTTGAACCAAGCAGCACAACTATTTTTGATGCAAGGCGATGCTTGCTATATGGATTATGCCGAACGGGCTTTGATGAATGCCGTTATGCGTACTGCCGTTGACACACTACAACCCAGAGGCTCTATTAACAAATGGATGGCGGCTTCGCTGCTAAAAGCATCACCTGGCTTGATTTATGCCACTACGCTAAATGAAAAAGAGTTGTACATTAACCTTTACACCAATGCTACTACTCCACTCATGCTACAAGGCAAACGACTATTGCTTGACCAAATAACCGATATGCCTGTATCGGGTGGAGTGAAAATTCGCTTTTCAGGCTTTAAGGGGGAATTGAAGTTGAAACTGCACTTGCGCATGCCCGATTGGTGCGGACTGCGCACAGGTACACCTTATATATATATAGGAGGAGAAACGCAACATCCTACTTTGTATGTAAATGGTCATGAAATAGAACCGCTCATGATAAACGAAAAGGGCTATATAACAATTGACCGCACTTGGCACTCATTAGACGAGGTTTACATTGACTTACCCTTGCGTGTGCAAACCATATTGCCTACTTCAACGCCCACTGACAAGCAACATGCTCCCATACGCGACTTTGTAGCTTATCAGTATGGACCCTTGGTTTGTTTGCCTCAAGGTAACACTAAAGGGCGCTACTTTAAACCCACACAGACGCCCATTTTTACCAACGAATATAATGCTTATAATCGTCCCGTGCTGCAAGGTTCTATGTACAAATATATTGATGCACCGCAGGACGGACAAGCTGAAAGCGAAACTTTTGTAGCTGAATAAAATAGCATTTTCTATTGCTCAATAGTCCGTTAATCCTAACGTAACTAATTGAAAATAACGAACTATTGATTGCTGTTTGGTAAAAGTTTTTATTGCAGTCCGATAAAAAGCAAGAGAACATAAATATATTCCCCGAAGTCCCCTAAAATAGGGCTTCGGGGGTTATTTTTTTAAAGCAAGTCCTCCCTAATCGAAAAGACTTGGTTCAGGTGGAGTAATATTGTCCTATAAATTCGGACGTTATCTCAACAACCTTATAATACTTTGGCAAGTATCTCTAATATTGTCTTTTCCTGATTTTACTATACACTATTTTGATTAATAAGTAGGTATTCAAAATAGACCTATAGGTCAAAAGATTGTCATACCATACATATAGAAACAATATAAGCGAGACACGCAAGCTCAACTTCTGAGTGCGTGCCTCGCTTTGTTATGTATTTAAAATGCTAAAAGAACTTTTTACTTTACCAGAACCTTTTGTCCATTAATAATGTATACACCCTGCTGCTGAACGCGCTGTAAGCGGCGGCCTTGAAGGTCGTAAATAGAACCTTGCTTGTGGTTATCAACATTTACTTCATTAATGCCATCCATTACACTACTCTTGTAAGTGGCCGTTATGTTTAAGTATGACTCAACAGTTCCTGCATAACCTTCATTGCCCGAAATGCTTTGTAACGTATAGCCACCAATGGTAGGAGTGCTAATAGTATAAGCCTCTCCAGCTGCAATCAAATCGGTAGTTGACTTGAGTACCTTTCCATTAACATCGACACACTTTATCGTTACGGTGTACATGGGTTGACCATAGAATGTGCTTACACGTATGGGGTGTCCTGTACCACCATCCCAACCAACAAGTGCTCCATTTTCGATGCCATCCCAATACATGCCGTTAGAACCCTTTACGTTAAAGGTTTGACCA
Organism: uncultured Prevotella sp.; assembly: GCA_900546605.1. Taxonomy (GTDB): domain Bacteria; phylum Bacteroidota; class Bacteroidia; order Bacteroidales; family Bacteroidaceae; genus Alloprevotella. Next base: position 3,831 of record URDV01000016.1, on the reverse strand, counting down.
TCAGCATTCAGCGTAAACACAAAGGGTGCACCCGTTTTTGCAGCAGTGGTGCTTTGTGAACGTTGTAGTTGCGGAACATAAAGTGAAAGGTAATCATTTTTCACCTTATAGGTGTTAGTGGCTGTGCGTACCAATGTCCAAACAGCATTGGGACCCATGCCTTCGGCCGTTGTGTAACGATTAATGGCATTGCCTTCCTTAATAGCACGATAGCCTGCACGACCTGCTGCATCTGTGGCATCGTAAATAAGATAGCTCTTGCCTGCTTCGAGTGTTGTTACTACATTGCCATCAGCCTTAACCCCCATAATAGCATCTGTGGTGTAGGTTACATTGTATGTAGCATCAGCTTCAGGAATGATGGTCTGTCCATCGGTTACTTCGCTTGATTCAAGTGTAAAATATTTAGGAGTGGGCAACTGCACCTTGTAGCTTTCGCCTACTGGCACTTGCTGCTCTTCTTGACTAATCAACACACCCTTGTTGTCAGCACATTTAAGGGTGATTGAATAAGCTGAACGCTTGTATGTTACGTTAAAAGTGTTGGCTACTTCAGCTGCAGCTAAATTTACGTATGCAAAGTTTTTGAATGTAGGCAAAGGCAACTTGTCGGCCGACAAATCAGCATCGCTTATTGAAGCGGGCACACTGCATGTGTAAGTGCCGAGCGTGTTACCTTGTTCGTCAACACAATTCAATGTAATCACTCTTACTTCTGTAGCTATCCATTCGCTACCCTGTACACGTGGAGCATCATAAGTGGCATCGGCCGATGTGGTAGGTCCTGCATTAACATTGCCTGAAGGCAGTGCAAACACACTCTTACCACCTACCTTAATGCGAATGTCCTTGTAAGTTGGTACATAGGTCAACGTTACGTTTGCCTCAGCAGGAGCTGCACCTACGCTTACAGGACAACCTTGACGAGCCACAAAGCTGCCAATAGTTGTAATGTATCGCCCTGTAGCCACATTTTTCATTTTCACACTTTGTGAACCATCGGCATTAATGGTTGAAGCCTCAACAGTCCATGCATTGTTGGCATAAGCACTTGTGCTGTGTGTCAAAGCGGTGGTTTGGTTGGCATCAGTCAAAGCGGTTTTTTCAAAACCATCCACATTGTTGGTCAAAGTGTAGGTTTTACCCTCTTGCAAATAATCAAACTTGATAGGTTCGGTAGCAGAACCACCATAGTTTTCCTTGGGAGCAAACTCCCAGCAACCACCATTACCATCGTTGGGATTATTGTATACGTTTACAGCCAATCCCTGACGTGCCATTGATGAGTTGAAATATTGTCCACTCACCTGGTCACTATTAATGGTGTAATAGTAGTTATCGCCCTTTTTGCCATAAGCAGCTTCGCCCAACACAAAGTTGTAGTGTTTGGCATTGTTGTCATAAGTCCAACGGCCAGTTACAGCTGTTGCTGTAGGGCTTGCATTAACTGAGCCATTGGGTTGTGCCTTACATACAAGGGCATACTTGCCAGGGTTAGTAGGATCTTGTTCCAAACTCCACCATTGGTTGTCGTAGTTAGCATCGCCCTCTGCAGCTTGTGCGTTGGTCCACAAACGACCTACAGCAGCACCATTGCTACTATATTGACTGATTAATGAAGAACCATCGGCCAACAATTCAATGCAACGGCCTGAACGAGTAGCGTCAGTACCTCCCGATATAATACGATAATAGTACTTTTTGCTGTCAGTATTAACAAATGGCATTACCTTGGTATTACTGCCTTCATCACCATTGAGCATGTAGTACTTGCAATACTTGTAATGGTTATAGTTAAGCATTACCGTATCGGCAGACATACGCTTTTGGAAATCACTAAAGTCCTTGCCCGACTCAGGAGTCCAGCCACGTTCAGCAATAGCAATTAAGCGAGGCAGTGCCGACCATTCCATCAAGTCAGCGTTTGACACATTCTCACACCAGAAGGTGCCCTGAATACCAAGATTAATGGTGGCAGGAATATTGCGGTTGTAAGTGTTCTGCACATGGTCAGAGCCATCACCTGCGTTAGGTGGGTCTTGTTCTGAGTTTCCCTGCTTACGATTTATGTAGTAAGGACCCCATGGGGTGTAAATGCTATTCATGCCTATTTCGGCAGCCTTAGCAGCTGATTGTTCAGCTGGATACCAACAATATACATCGGCATCAGTAGCCTTCATGATGCTAAGGTCAGCGCCTTCAGCTGTAATAGATTCATTCCATACTGAAAGTTTACGTCCCTTTTCACGTACATACTCATCAAGTTCCTTAATGAAATGGCTCTGCAACTGACGATAGTTAGTCAAGCCTAATTTTTTGTAGAGTGCTTGACACTCTGCATTGTTTTGCCAAGCTGATGTGGGACACTCATCACCACCAATATGGATTTGCTTGCTGGGGAATAGCTCCATTACCTCATCCAACACATCCTTTACAAACTGCAAAGTGGCAGGATTGGCCACATTCATAACATCGGTTGAAATACCACCTGTTACCCACACACTGTGACCACCTGAGGGGTTACAACTGTATTCAGGATAGGCAGCCATAGTTGCAGCACTATGTCCGGGCATATCTACCTCAGGAATAATGTCAATGTGACGTGCCTTGGCATAAGCCACTACGTCCTTAATTTCATCTTGTGTGTAGAAGTATGGGCCATAAGGCTTGTTAATCCAATATTGTTTGGCCTCATACAAGTCAGTGAACAAGCTATTGGGAGCAATACTGGCAACAGTTGTGAGTTTGGGATATTTTTTGATTTCAATACGCCAACCTTGGTCATCGGTTAAGTGCCAATGAAACTTGTTCATTTTGTAATAAGCCATTACATCGAGCATGCGCTTTACCTCATTCACTGTGAAGAAGTGACGTGAAACATCAAGCATAAAGCCACGATATTCAAAGCGCGGTTCATCAGTAATGCTAACTATGGGCAGAGGATAGGCGGTTACATTAACATCCTTCACACCTGCCATTACGTTAGCAGGCAACATTTTCTTTACACTTTGAAATGCATAGAAAAAACCCAAAGCCGTTTTAGCCTGAATGGTTACTTTGCTATCAGTAACTTTGAGTTGATAGCCTTCATCCTTCAGTGTTGATGAACTGGGCAACAACGACACTTGAAATAGGGCCGATGCATCACCACTCGTCACACTCACTTGTGCCCCAGTTACTGCATTATATTCTGTGGCAAACTGGTTTACCTCGTTCACTGCATCGGCATCCAGCCCTGTGTAGCTAATGCTGAATTGAGCTGGTAATGCAAGCGTGCCCTTACCAACCGTCATGGTTTTGGGGCGCGGTGTTAAGTTAACAAATGTCTGTGCCCATGTTGCACCTGGCAACAACGACAACAGCATCAAGAAACAGAGTAATCTGTGCTTCATAATTGTTTAGGTTTTAAGAATTTATTTGTAGATGTTTGGCAAAGGTATTGATTTTTTTTGTTTCATCCTTACTGTTTACGCCATTTCTACACAAATAGAAGAAACAACCACTAATTACTTTTCATAACCAAGTATTCGGTGGTTGATTTTTATTTAAGTAGGCATTTCAGTTATTACGTACCCTAAAGGTGTTTAGCACATGCTCAACACTTATGCATATTAGTACTAAAAATCGTCCAGCCATTGGGTGGACGATTTAGAATATTACTATACACCCGTTGGCGGAATTTCAGGTTAACGAGTTAACAAGTTGACAGGTTAACAAGTAAGTATGCTTTACACCACTTATTATGTTAAAGCAGAATGACAGGAAACTTAAAAAGCTTGGCAAACTTACCTGTTAACCCGTTAACTTGTCAACTTGTTTACTAATTCCACC
>URDV01000015.1 GCA_900546605.1 uncultured Prevotella sp. | reverse complement strand
CCAGGGTGTCGCTTCGCTTGCCCTGGGCTATGTGCTCCATTGGGCCTTCAGCCCGTCCTTGCTAAATCCGTAACTTCAGTTGTGCTATTATTCGTCCATGTACTGCCAAAGGCCGCCATTGTTGTCATTGTTTTGCTTTTGGCTCCACTGTATGGCATCATCATCATTCGTTTCGTCAGAAAGCACAGCACTGGTGTTCATCAGCGCGTCTTCAGTAAAAAGCTTTAGACTGATGGATTGAGGAGTAATATAATTGCGTTTCATTGTCATAGTGTTGCTTATTTATGATTTATTTTACAATAAACTTTTTGCCATTCTTTACGTAAACGCCCTTTACGGCTTTAGCTACGCGGCGACCTGTGAGGTCATAAATGGCAGCATTGTTCTCGTTGTTCTCAACTACCCCATTCAACACTTGGTCAATGCCAGTGATTTCTTGGCCAAAGTTAAGAGCCAAGGATGCAGTGCTATTTGCAGGAGCCATGACGTAAACTTTGTTAGCTGCCAAAGTGGTGATGGTGGTGTTGGGCTTGTAAAAACCTGCTACGTCACCCTTTTGGCTGAAGATGCGTACTTGGTCGCTATTGGCAATGCTGCTCAATTCGGTGGTAGTGAGCACACCCTTGAGGTCGTTGTTGATGGTAGTGGCTTCGCTATTGTCGGCCAAAGTGAAGGTGGCAGTGGTAACATCGCTGTTAGCAACAAGCAAGGCACCTGTGTTGGCTGGAATAACGCCATTAGTGAAAGCGGTAAGTTGAACGCTTCCATTGTTCACTACACCAGCATAAGCCGTAACACCCTCGGGAGCTTTAGCAGCAAAGGGCAAGTAGTAGGTAGCATAGCTCTTGTCGCCAAGGGTGTGGAGGGTAAGATTGGGCAAGGTGTCTTCAAAGCGCAGGGCTGAACCTTGTGAGCCATTATTGGCGCCTGTCCAATAAGCTAACTTTTGGTCGCGGCTATTCATTACCCAAGTGTCATGATCTTTCACGCGTACAATCACGGCATTGGTATTATCATTACCTGTGTATTGGCTGAGGGTAAAGGTGTCGAACTCACCTGAAGGTGTTGTTGTTGCAAGGTAAGGATAATTGGTTCCGCCTTCACTGGTTGCTGTTACGGCAGGAGTTACCAAGTGTTTGCCATCCTTAACGTAGAACATAAAGCCATCGAAGGGGTTACCTTCAATGCGCCACAGGTATTTGTCATTGTCTAATTTCTTTTCAATCACACCTGATGCCTGGCCTAAGGCAATGTAATTTGTGGTGGCATCGTTGTAGTTGCAATTGTACAAGTAACCTTTATGTTCATTGCCTTGTTCTTTAGCAAATGAAAGGTAGTACCAGTGATTGCCCGTTTCAAAGGGAGTGTTCATGGTAGCATCAACGTCGTAAGTACCTGATTGGGTAATATGTCCTGAGGGGACGGTTTCGACGCTAGCAAATGAAGGAAGATTAGTGGGTGTGGGGAAGTCACCGCCCTTGATGCAGTTGTTAATGGTGTTGGTAAGTTTAGTTACGCCATTGTACTTGATGTTGTAAGTAATGGTTACAGGGTCCAAATTGTCAGGGTCAACAGCGTGGAAACGGCATTTGGCAACTTCACCTTCGGTACCCGATGCAGACCAAAAGCCAATGGAGTGAATTGCATTGTTGTCTTTTCCCCCTTGGTTATAAACATATTGTGTGGTGTTGTTACCTGGAGTGCTAAGATAGAAGCAGTTGGGATATGCATCGCCAGCAGTATGGAGTGTGTAATTACCTGCTGTGGTTGACATGATGTTGTTGCAGTTGTTGGGGTTAACACCCTTATCGGTCAAACTGCCAAAATAGTAGGTAGGAGCAATGTAGCTTGACAATTGAATGGTTTTATCCTCGTTGACCGTAACCTTCCAAATGTACTTTTTGATGCTTTCGGTGTTAAAGCTATTGGTAGTGGTAGCAGGAGCATCGGTGTAAGCTGTGTTGTTGTTAAAAAACATCAGGTTACCATCGGCCTTCGTTTTATTGGAGAAAACACGAATTACGTAGTAGCCAGTGGTGAGTTCTGTCGTCGGTGTTTCGCTGATGCCAGCAGCCCACCCCGTCAGTGCACAGGTTAATAGGCATAGAAGAGTAAGGAATTTTTTCATGTCCCTAAAAGTTTATTAAGTTTGTAATGTTTGTTGCTAAGTTTTGGCTAAATGCTTGCATATGAAGCACTTTCATGCTGCAAAATTAGTAACAATATATTAAATGCAATCGGGGGGGTATTAATAAAGGTTAATAGTTTGCATACTGATGACAACATATAAATAAGAATGCAAAAAAATAACGGGTGGACGAGCAATCATCGTCCACCCGTTAAGGTAGTTTTGTATGTAAATGACGCATGTTAGCTGTGTGCGGGCAACACCCCCCAAGAATATTGCATGGTGACACAATGCAGCGAGCCATGTTGGCGTATGAGCGCACGGCAGTCAACACCCACAATGTCGCGGTCGGGAAAAGCTTGACGCAGGGCACGTGCTGCTTGTGCGTCGTTGTCGGGTTGCGCATAAGTGGGGTAGAGCACAGCGTGGTTCATGACCAAATAGTTGGCATAGGTGGCAGGCAAGCGTTCGCCATTTTCATCATACACGGCTTGTGCCATGGGCAGGGCAATGAGTTTGTAGGGGTCACCTTTAGCAGTAGTGAAGGTGTGCAATTGCTCCTCCATGGCTTGCAGGGCAGGGTAGTGTTCATCGGTGGGGTCGGTGCAACGCACATACACAATGGTGTTGTTAGGACAAAGACGTGCCAAGGTGTCGATGTGAGAGTCGGTGTCGTCGCCCGCTAAGTAGCCGTGGTCGAGCCATAACACGCGGTCTATGCCCAGGCGCTCTTTGAGCAAAGCCTCTTTGTGTGCCTTGTCAAGCTGTGGGTTGCGATTAGGGTTGAGTAGGCACTCTGAGGTGGTAAGTAGGGTGCCCTGTCCATCTACCTCAATGCTTCCACCCTCTAACTCAAAGTCAAGAAAGTCAATATATTTTCCCTTAAGCAGAGGCTGAGTGCCTGATACTAAGGACTTATTGATGGCATTGTCGAGCTGTGCTGCGAATTTACCACCCCAGCCATTGAAACGGAAATCGAGTAGCTCGGCGCCTGTGTTGCTCATAACGGTCAAAAAGGCATGGTCGCGTGCCCAAGTGTCGTTGGTAGGGCATTGGTGATAAATGATATTTTGTGTGGCACGTTGTGGCAATCGCTCGTTGATGAGGGCTTGTGTGGCTTCCACATCGGGGGTAACAATGAGCAGGGTTTCGCGTGTGGCAATTTCAAAGGCCAAGCGAAGGTAGCACTCAGTAACTTGTGGTAACATGTATGCCCAATCGGTATTGGCGTGTGGCCATGTGAGTTGCACACCGCTTTGACGCGCCCATTCAGGGGCAAGTGTTCGCTTTATTTGTACGGTAGGGACTTTGCCTAATAGTTCTGCCATGTTAAGGTCACTTTGAGGGGTAGAGGGGGGTAGTCTGAAGAGAGACATGGGATAATATTACAATTAGTGTGGCTTACTGAGTTCGGTGGGAGTAGGGATGCAGGGGCACGACTTGAGATATTGTACAAAGGCATCGGTAGTAGAGGGCATACCTTCCACCTTCACCTCTTGCTGGGTAGGGAAGAATTGGGGTGAATATCCATCGCCACCCGTAGTAATGAACTCATCGGCTACTAAGTAGTACTTTTTGTTCAACTCAAGCGGCACTTGCTTGTGTAGCGGACTCACATAAGTCATTTGTTCGGTTAAGTGGTGTAGCGGACTCATTTTAACTTGAAGGTTGCCCGTTTGCAGCCAGCCAAAACGCTGATTGTTGTTGCCAAAGTCGAGTAAACTCTTAATTTGGCTGCCTGTGAGCTGGTACACCTTCAGCGAATTAGAGAAAGGAAGCACCTCGCCCACATCTAACACACTAACGGGTCCCTTAGTAAAGCCAGAGCGAATGCTACCAAAGTGACTGCAACCGATAACGGGTACAGAGTCGGGCAATTGCGCTGCATGACGGAAAGCCTCGGCATAGGCACGACAAACTAATGCGCCCACCTCGGTGTGACGATACTTATTGTCGCGGTCGTGGGGCAAATCGCGTAGGGCAGTAGTGAGCTGTGTACCTATGGGTGTGCCGCCAGGTGTGGTGGTGTGTTGCAACAAAGAGTCCACTTGTGCCTGCAGATGCGCTGCTTGTGGCGTGAGTTGTGCGTGAGGGGTAACAGCAATGGTGTGCGGTTCAACCTTGGTTACTTGCAGCGTATGGTTGTCGATGGTGCAAAGGAGCATGCTAATGTAGTCGCCATGCCAGCGACCTTGCACAATGGGGTAGTGGGCATCATTAATGGTGCCACACACACGCTTGTGGCTGTGTGATGACAGAATGCCGTGCCATAGGGGCGAATGGATGTTTTGTAGGTGAGCTACATCTTTGTCGTCCCACACGGGTTGTCCTTGTGCATTCATGTTGCTACCCACGTGTGTAAGGAGCAGTCGGATGTTAGCCTTGCGCACTTGTTTGCCTTCGGGCAGACGCATCACCGAGTCGAGCACAGCTTCATAGTGTCCGTCGAATGACAATCCTGCTAATTTGCGTACACTGGCTTGCTGCGGGGTAGATGAAGCAATGAGACCTACAAAGGCCACGTTGATGTGCTGTCCGTTGGGCAAGGTGAGTGGCACTGTAGCTACGGGTTGTGCAAAGGCAGGTACGGCATGTGTTTCGTTGCTACGTACATTGGCGCACACGTAGTTAATGTTCCATCCCTCAGGGCGTAGGGGCGAACCTTGCCATTTGTTGGCCAATGATGCTTGTCCATCGTCAAACTCGTGGTTGCCTAAGGCCGAAAGGTGGATGCCTGCCATGCTGAAGAACTCGGGTAGCAATACCCCCTTGGTAACATTATAGAAGTAACTACCACCAAAGTTGTCGCCAGCAGACACGGTAATGTTGCATGGGTAGACGTGTTTGAGTGAATCGAGTGTTTGTAGCACGTTAGCTGCTCCCACAATGCCTTTGTGGTCGTTGCGCACAAAGGCTCCGTGAAAATCATTGATAGAGAATATGGCCACTTGTTGTTGTGCCTTGCCCGACATAAACGAAAGGGCCATCAGCACGAGTGGCATGAACTTGTGTAAAGACATAGGAAAAGTAAAAGTTGAAGAATTGAGAAGTTGAGGTGTTGAGAAGTTGAGGAGTTGAAGAAAGAACAAAGCAGATTTCTTAACTATACGCGTTGGCGGAATTAGTAAACAAGTTGACAAGTTAACGGGTTAATAGGTAAGTTTGCCGAGTTTTTTAAGTTTCCTGTCATTCTGGTTTTAACATAATAAGTGGTGTAAAGCATACTTACTTGTTGACCTGTCAACTTGTTAACCCGTTAACCTGAAATTCCGCCAACGGGTTAACTATTCAACATTTTCAGTGAACTCTCAACTCATAATTAGCTACGGCTCACTTGTAAGCCTTTGCGTGAGATGCTCATTTCAACAAAACGTGAGTTTTGTGTCAAGGGTTGCTCAGTAAGCATTTGCCGGATGCGTTGTGCAGCCTCAGCATCCTTAGCCACCATATACATAAAGCCGCCACCACCAGCACCAGGAAGTTTGTAGCCATAGCAAAGGTCATCGATGCGGTGGCAAAGCGCCTCAATAACTTCAGGGTTAGTGCCCGCATCCAAAGCCTTGTTCTGCTCCCATGTGGTGCGCACCATGCGACCATAAAGCTCTAAGTTGTTGGTTTGCAAAGTGTCGAACACCGCCAAAGCATGTTGTTTCATGCTGTTGAGCAAATGCAGGTGACGCGAATTGTTGAGGAACATACCTCGCACAATTTCAGCCAAAATGTTTTTAGCCGTGCGTGTAACACCTGTGTAGTAGAGCAGGTGACAAGGACGCATATCGGGGTCAGTAAAGAGTGTGTCGGGCAACCAGCGAGCCACCGCATTTTGGTCAAAGCCTTCAGAAGTTTGCAATAGCTTCACACCAGGCAACACACCACCATATTGATCTTGCCATCCACCCCCTGTAGTAAGCAACTGCTCAAGCACCAAAGTACGGTTACAAATTTCATTCTTGTCCCAACCTAAGCCACAGAAGTCGCTTAAGGCAGCCAAGACTGTGGCAGCTAAAATGCTACTTGTGCCCAAACCCGAGCCAGCAGGAATGGCTGCTAAAAGCGTAATTTCAAGTCCACAACCAAAGGTTTCAAGCTGCTGGCGCAGCGAATGGAACGTTTCAACACCAAAGTCGGGCAAGAAACCAGCCAACGTAAGAGCCGCTTTAGGAATAGAGAAAGGTGAACCCACCTTGTTATATTGTCGCAGTTCATCATAAGTTTCAATGCGTTCCATGGCCCCTAAGTCGATAGAACGGCAAATGATGACGGGCTCTTTGCAAGGCTTAATGTACACCTGCAAGGGCGGTTGGCCATTCAGGTTAATGGCCAAGTTCACCACATTACCCCCTGAGGTTAAGCTATAGGGAGGCGTATCCGTCCATCCACCAGCCACATCAATGCGCACACTACTGCGTCCCCACACTATTTGGTCGGCATAAGTAGTCATGCGCGGAGCACTTTTGTGGCGTAGCACATTTTCGGTGAGTCCCTCGCGTAGCAAGTCAAAAGCCTGTGCTTCATATTGAGCCGAACGAGCCGCATCAGTGGTGCGTAGCGCTTCAGAGCGGAACATAGCATCATGCACACGCGTCATGAGCGGAGCGGTGGTAGGCAAAGCATTGGGCAAAGGCCATTGCGCAGCAGCGTACTTTTGCGCCATGTCCTTTAAGTTGACTTGGTAGAACACGCTACGTTGCCAGTTTTGTGCCACCAAGGGAATGGTCTGCTGTTGCAATTCACGGCGTTGTGCAAAGAGGCGAGGCAAGTTAGCTTGTGCTGAGAGTTCGTCGGCAGAAAGGCGTGGCAAGTTGCGCCACACCTGCGTGAAATTCACGTCAGGCTCATTGGTAAGGAACCATTCAGCCAGTCGACCCAATTGTTCAACATCAGGTGAAACGGGGAATAGTCGTGCAGCTTGCAGGTCGTCGGTGCGGCCCAACTCGTCAGGTTGAATGCCACGAGCAGCCAGCCACTGCGTAATAGGTTGACCTAAGTAGCTTGTAGAAGACTGCGTAACATCGCCACGGAAAGCATCGTCAAAGCCATAAGGACGCACGGCATAGTCGTGTTGAGCTATTGGCACCATGTCAATACATTGTCCTTCGGTCAGTTGAATGTTCCACTTGTTGCGAGGAATGCCCGTAATGATGTTGCGGCAAGAGTAATGCCACCCATCGGTAACATAGGCATTCTCAATCCACACCTGCTGTGTTTGCAGCGTAGGACGGTTAGCTATCAGCGTGTTTTGTGTAAAGACAGAAGATTGTGGTTTTACGCCCTTTTGCAGAATGTAGCGTTGATCCTTCACCAAGTTTTGTATAGCCACCGACGATGTAATCATATCAGGGCCAGTGCCATAATGGTAGAACTCGCCACCAGGTAAGGGTAGAATAGCCACTTTGAGTTCAGCCAAATCAGCATCAGGCTGTGAAGGGTGTTGGCCCAAAGCACAACCAAACTCGCTATAAAGGTCATAGCAAGAGGGTACCTGCAAGGCATGTCCGCCAGGAGTGTTCAACTGTAGCGCATTAGCCTGTGGTGCAGTTTTGCGCATCAAGCACTTTACGGCCTTGTCGCTCAGCAGCCACACCCCAATGTCCATGAGCATGAGGTGCGTAGGCATGAGTTTAGCTTGTTGCTCGGTAGTAGGCTTTTGCAGCATAAAGTCGAGTTCGCCAGGTCGTTCGCGGTGCATCATAAACACCCCGTGATGCGAAGCCTGTTCAGGACTGGCCCAAAGGCCATAGCACACCACGTCGGCCTCGGGCACCTCTTGCAACGGCTCAGTGGCACGTAGCAACACGTCGCCGCTGGCAATGAGTGTGCGTAGCGATTGAGGCGCCTTGCGCATAATTTCGCGGTAGAGAGGCATTTGCAAGTCGAGCAAAGTTTGGTCAATGCGTTGTCCGCGAGCCCAGCGAAACACGGGAATAGGTGTCAGCACCTTGCCACTTGGTGCATAGGCAGGCAAGCGTCGGCTTTGTCCGCCAGCGTGCAGAAGTATGCGTTTTTCACTTGCCAGCCATTGGTCAAAAGGCAATGAAGTGTTAGCATCGGCATGAGCAGAGCTAAGTAGCCATGCGGTACCTCCGCCTGAGCCCAACTTATGGTCTTTAGGGTCAGCGGTGCAATAATACTCATTGCGGCTAAGTGCAGTGATATCATGAAAGGTCTCTACCACGTTAGGGGGCAGAGAGAGCAATTTTTTCATAACCAATATTTAGGGTTTGTTTTATGGTGCAAAGATACTGCAAGGCGAGCGCAATGCAAAATGAAAGGCTGAAAGACTTTCATTTTCATTGCCGAGCCGCCGCGTATCTTGGCGAAAGCAAAGTACTGCAAGGCGAGCGCAATGCAAAATGAAAGGCTGAAAGACTTTCATTTTCATTGCCGAGCCGCCGCGTATCTTGGCGAAAGCAAAGTACTGCAAGGCGAGCGCAATGCAAAATGAAAGGCTGAAAGACTTTCATTTTCATTGCCGAGCCGCCGCGTATCTTGGCGAAGCAGCGTACTGTAAGGCGCAAAAAACGGGGTATGTAAATGCATCGTAACATTTACACACCCCGCTTAACCCCATGTAGTAGGGGTAGCACAGAATTCTTACTCAAGTTTTGGATTTAGCAAGGACGGGCTGAATCCGGAACTTGAGTTACTTATTATAATTGTCTAAGCCCGTTTTAAGGAAAGAAACAAACTTGTCAACATCCTCATCGTAAGAGTAAGAAGTGTTGAGTGGCTTGCCATTGTTGTCAAGTAACACGTAGAAAGGTTGCGCGTTAGCACCAAACTTAGAACGTTGCAAGTAACTCCACTTATCGCCAATGGTGCGTAAAGTAGTGGTTTGACCATTCTCTTGCACCTCAATAGGTTCGGGCAGCGGCGCCTTTTCGTCCACATAAAGCGAAATGAGCACATAGTCCTTGGTGAGCAAATCGCGCACTTTGGCATCGTGCCATACCGCTAATTCCATTTTACGACAATTGACACAGCCGTGGCCTGTAAAGTCGACCATGACAGGCTTGCCCGTTTGACGTGCATATGCCATGCCCGCTTCGTAGTCAGTAAACTTAGCCTCAATTTTAACAGGGTCGAGGTTAAAGTCCTGTGTTGACATGGGTGGAGCAAAAGCACTCACAGCCTTGACAGGAGCCCCCCAAAGGCCAGGAACCATGTAAACAGCAAAGGCCAACGAAATGAGGGCTAAGAAGAAGCGAGGCACCGAGGTGTGGCGTTCGTCTTCATCATCGTGCGGGAACTTGATGGCCCCCAACAAGTAGATGCCTAAAAGGGTAAAGATAACAATCCAAAGCGCTAAGAAGGTTTCACGGTCAAGCAAGTGCCAACCATAAGCCAAGTCGGCTACCGAGAAGAATTTCAAGGCAAAAGCCAACTCAAGGAAACCTAACACCACCTTTACATTGTTCAACCAACCACCACTCTTAGGTGCGCTCTTGAGCCAAGTGGGGAAGAGAGCAAATAGGGTAAAAGGCAAAGCCAAGGCAATGGCAAAGCCCAACATGCCAATGGTGGGGGCAAGAGCCGAGCCACCTGAGGTGCTGACTTCAACCAAAAGGAAGCCTATGATAGGACCTGTGCATGAAAAGCTAACCAATGAAAGGGTAAAGGCCATGAGGAAGATGCTGAGCAACCCTGTGGTTTTTTCGGCTTTGCTATCAACGGCATCGCCCCATTTGCTGGGCAAGGTAATTTCAAAACCACCAAAGAAACTGGCGGCAAACACTACCAACATTAAGAAGAACAAAATGTTGAATATCGCATTGGTTGACAAATCATTCAGTGCATTAGCGCCAAACAGCGAGGTGATGATGAGGCCTAAGGCCACATAAATCACTACAATAGAAACGCCATAAGTTATAGCATCGCGAATGCCCTTGCGACGATTGCCCGAACGCTTTAGGAAGAAGCTCACCGTCATAGGAATAATGGGCCACACACAAGGAGTAAAGAGTGCGACTAAACCACCTACAAAGCCTAAAAAGAAGATGTAGTACCAAGGCTTGCCCGTAACATCGTCGGCACCACCTGTGCCAAAATTCTTTAATTCTTTGATAACAGGTGTCCACAAGGCTTGTGTGGCAGCACTATCAAGTGGTTGCACTTGAACGGTAGTAGCGCTATCAGTAGTAGTGGTGCTGACAGCACTATCAGCCGTGGTGGGTAATGTGCCATCAGTAGCTGCGGCTTCAGCTTCGGCCTTACTCTCAGCCGTAGGTGCAGGACCATCGGCCCCCTTTAACTTAGCATCGACGCTGGTAGGGGGCAAACAGTTCTCGTCATTACAAGCACCATACTTAAGATAGCCCTTCAACTCGTAGTTCTTGTCGAGCAGTTCAACGCGTTGCGTAAAGGTAGCGTGTCCCTCGTAAAAGGTAACGGGCATTTCGAAAATAGGGTCCTGCATGGTTTTAGCTCCAGGTCCTCCCTTTAAGCTACCCATGAGTTTCGCCCCTTTTATTTTGTCAACACCAAAGGTGGCACGTGTAGGTCCGCCCTCGCCAATGTTGGTAGAGTAGATGTGCCAGCCATGTTGTGCGGTACCCGAGAAAATGATGTCAATGGTGGTGGCATTCACACGTTTGTATTTAACGGTGAAGTTCACTTGAGCTTGCACGGCCATCACGGCAGTGACGAGCATAAGTAAGAATAGTGAAACAAATCTTTTCATGTCAGAAAAAAAGGCCCTTCCTCTTTGCCCCGAGCTAAGAGGAGGGGCTTTTTGTGTAATGTAATATATATATAATGTGTGTGTCAATTGCAAAATTTGCGTAGCTACCTTGTGTGAGTTGCCTCATCAGTTAGCTTAAGCCCGAGGTTGTACTTACTTGTTCAGTTTCCAAGTGGCACCCTCTTTGGTATCCTTCACTTCAAAACCATAGGCTGCCAGTTCGTCACGAATTTGGTCACTTGTTGCCCAATCCTTAGCAGCCTTAGCTTTGGCACGCAGTTGTAGCAACAAGTCGATGGCATGTCCAAAGGCCTCCTCACGTTGTGCATTGCCACCTTCGGCTTCGCTCTTTAAGCCTAAAATGTCGAATACAAAGGTGTTAACCACTTGCTTCAGTGCTTCCAGGCCAGCAGGCGTAATGGTCTCCTTTTTATCAACCAACTGGTTAATGATGCGGCAAGCCTCAAACAAGTGGCTGATAACAATGGGCGAATTAAAGTCATCGTCCATAGCTTCATAACATTTGGTTTGTAGCTCGTTGGCATACTCCTCAGTCAGTTTGCCATTAGCCACGGCTTCAATGCGGTTGAGCTGAGCCACAGCGTCCATGAGTCGGTCAAAGCCCTTCTTTGAAGCTTGCAAAGCCTCATTTGAGAAGTCGACTGTTGAACGATATTGTGCTTGCAGAATAAAGAAGCGAATAGTCATGGGTGAGTAAGGCTGTGTGAGCAATGGATGGTTGCCCGTAAAGAACTGGTCGAGCGTAATAAAGTTGTTATAGCTCTTACCCATCTTTTTGCCAGCAATGGTAATCATGTTGTTGTGCATCCAATATTTTACCATTTGGTCGCCTTGTGATGCCACGGCTTGCGCTATTTCGCATTCGTGGTGAGGGAATACGAGGTCCATGCCACCCCCGTGAATGTCGAAGTGGTTGCCTAAATATTTGCGTCCCATAGCGGTGCACTCGCAATGCCAACCTGGGAAGCCCTCGCTCCAAGGTGAAGGCCAGCGCATGATGTGTTCAGGTTGTGCCTTCTTCCATAATGCAAAGTCCACTTGGTGGTGCTTTTCGCCTACGCCATCAAGTTCACGACTGGCATCGTGTACATCCTCCAGGTTACGGCCCGACAGAATGCCATACTTGTGGTCTTTGTTGTATTTTACTACATCAAAATAGATAGAACCATTTGACTCATAAGCATAGCCATTGTCAAGAATTTGCTGCACCAGTTCCTCTTGCTCAATGATATGACCTGTGGCGTGTGGCTCAATGCTGGGTGGCAACACATTGAGTTGTGCCATGGCAGCATTAAAGCGGTTGGTGTAGTATTGTGCTACTTCCATAGGTTCCAGTTGCTCAAGTCGTGCTTTTTTTGCAATCTTGTCTTCCCCCTCATCGGCATCGTGTTCCAGGTGTCCCACGTCGGTAATGTTGCGCACGTAGCGCACCTTGTAACCTAAATGTTTGAGATAACGAAAGACAAGGTCAAAGGTAATGGCAGGACGAGCGTGTCCTAAGTGAGCATCACCATAAACGGTGGGGCCGCACACATACATGCCAACGTGTCCTTCGTGAATGGGGACAAAACGTTCCTTGGTGCGTGTCAGCGTATTGTAAAGAAAAAGAGCGTGTTCCATTTTCTGTAATTATAGTAGATGTAGGGTGGCTCTAAAAATCTGATTTTAGTCTTCTAATTTTTTGATAGTTGCTTTACACCCTCTTGCATGTGTCTTTTTTTTTCCTTTGAGAACATGGGCTGCGGCTCAGCAATTCAAACATGTTTGATTGCATTCGCCTTGCACCCTATTTGTCAGTTCGCTCAGTCACATAGCCTGCTATGCTCCTTCGTTCACTCACCCCAATACACGCACGATAGGGAATAAATCAACTTACCAGCATTATTAGAACCACCTGATATTGATTTTCAACGGGCAAATTTACGATTTTCTGATAATATGACCAAAAAAGCGGCTTTAGGGTGTGAAAAGGAAATGTTAATGGGGTAAGATGAGGTTATGCGTAAAACTGTAAGTGTGCCAAAAAGAACTGACGCGCAACCCATGATGAATGGGCTACGCGTCAGCGATTGTTATGTTAAACTGTTGTGTGTAAGTGCATTACAAGGGGAATGATAGGCCAATGGCCACATTGCTGTTAGCACGATTCAATGGTATGCCTTGCTTGCTCAGTTTGCCAAAGAAACGGTCGGTACCTATGGTAAGGTTGAAGTGCTTGGCATGTAAACTGGCGGCTAAACCACCTTGTACGCCTGTGCTTGTAAAGGCCATGCTGACAGCAGCGTCGAACCATTTAACGGGAGCTACGTTGGCTGAGAAGCGTCCTTGGTGGTAGCTGTGACGACCTGCCATGCGACTTTGGTAAAGGAAACCAAAGTGCAGTTTGCGGTAAACGGGCAAGGTGTAGTCGGCACCTAAGCTAAGTGTGGCTGCTAATGCGTGTGTGGTAGACTTAGTACCATCGTGGTACATAGCGAAAGCATCGCCTAATTCATCGCCTAAGTCTTCAAATTGGTCACCGAGGTCGCGGTTGTCGTTGTTGACTAAAATGTCCTCGCGGCCGTTTTTGCCAAAGCCCTCAAATTCCCAAGAGCCGGCTGATGACATATGTTCGGCATCCTTCCAGTTAATAAAGCCCAGGTCGGTAAGGGCAGCGCTCACGGTGAGGTCGTCCATAACCTTGTAGGTAGCACCCAAGTCGAAGCCCAAGCCAAAACCACCTAACCCGCCTTTGAAGTCATCGAGTCCGTCAACACGTGGGCGTCCTGTTTCGGGGTCTACTTTATCAGACATTTTGAATTGGGTGGCCATAATAGAAGCTACGCCCTCAATGCGGCCCGAAGCAGCCCACTTGTCCTCGCTGAGTTGAAAGTGAATGTTGTCCTTGCTCGCAATGTCGGCATAGGCCAAACCAAAGAGCAATTTCACTTTACCACCCACTGTGAGTTTGTCATTAATTTTATGTGAATGGCCTAAACCTAACTCTGCATAGTTTTCGGTGCGTAAGCCAATGTTATTAATGTCGTACTCTTGTTGGTCGCCCGTACTCTTCATAAAGGCAAAGAGCGTTTTGGGTAATGAAACATTGGTGTTAGAACGAATGTTCAATTCAACAGAGTTAATACCCCCAAAACCTTTAAAGCCGAAGCCAAAGAGCTGATATTTAAGGTTGACTGATAGACGGTTGTTTGTTTTGAGATTTCCTAAAAACTCATTAGCGTCAACTTCGGGGTGCATGAAGGTGGTAAGGTTGTTACCTCCTTCTTCATAGCCTTGCCAGGTGGGTTGCATTTTGTAAACAAAGTTTTTTAAGCCCAAGTTACCCGTTGTGCCAATGTTAAAGTCGCCCATGAAAATAGGCATAGACACGAAAGGCTTGTCAAGCAAGGCAGGGTTAATGTCGTGGCGGCTGGTTGAAGATTCCAGAAAATATGAAGTTGTCAGTTCCGTCTGTGCTGCAGCTGATAGCGACAGCATGGCTGCCAATGGCAGAATATGATGGAGTTTCATAATGTATAGTAGTCTTAATGTGAGGCGAAAGGTGATTAGTTAAAGTCGGCAGTGACGTCAGCTTTGAGCTTGAGCTTGATGTTATTGAGTTTCAGCCATTGTGTTGAAACCAATGTGTTGCTCTCGGTAGCATTGTCGCTGGCTGCACGTACTTTGAAGAAGATTTTGTCAATTTTGCTCAAATCACCATCTTCAGTCAAAGTACCCACCAATTCAATGTTTGACTTAACAGCGGCTTCGTCTGCCTCGTTGCCTGTGCCAGCCAGTACGTTAGCTTCGGTAAAGTTAATGGGTAGCTCTTTACCATCAACATCGTGTGCCTTGATAATGACTTTGAGGTTGAGCGGAATGGTGTTGAGCGCTTCGCCTGTTACGATAATCTGTCCCTTGTTGGCCTTGTATTTTTTAAGGTCGCTATGCATGCTGCTGGTTGAGTCGTTGTAGACAATTTGCAAGCCACCTTTGAACTCAAAGGGAACGAATACGCTATAGTCGGCATTGGCTTGATAGTTTTTGCCTAACTCAATTTCGTAGATGTTTTGCTTTACGCTTACCTTTTTGTTGTTCTTGTTGCCCAGGTCAACAGTGATGTTATCAGGAATCTTCTTAATTAAGTCGCCCAAGTTGGTTACTTTAGCCTTGTCGGTGTAAACGTTGGCGTCCTCTTCAGGGTCGTAGGGGTTATTACCATCATAATAGTACACCTTGTTCTGTTGCTTGGCATCCATTGAAGTGTTGGGCAAGCTCTTTGTTACGTTGGCAATGCCGTTGGTGTAAACTGAGGTAAGGTCGCCACTGAGGTTTACACCTACAGGAATGTTGGCAAAGTCAGACTTAAAGCGCAATGTGGGGTTGGTAACAGCAATCGTTACCTCATCGTCCTTTAAGAAATCGGGTAGTGACTCAGAAATGTTGATGGGGTCAACCTTAGGTTCGATGGCAGGGTCAAATTTACCTGTTACCTTTTCGGCAGTAAGTTGGTTGTTATTGCCTACTTTCACTTCAAGGCGAACAGAGGCATAGTCGCCCTCGTGCATCTCAAAGCGTGAAGAACTGTTGCTACCAAAGGTAACTTGTCCATTCAACTTCATGTTAGCTTCTTCGCCCGTAAGCTTGATTTCGCTACCATTCACCTCGCGGTTCAAGTCAACGCGTTGCAGATTAATTTGGCAGAGCGTAATTTCGTTGGCATTGTTGTAAGTTTCAGCACTCTTTTGCTTGAGCAAGTGGTGTGTGGCGTTACCTGTGGCTTCAACCAATGTCCATTTGTTCGTGTCGTAGTCAGTTACCTTTAATACTTTAGGTATGCTGATAACCAAATTTTGAATTTTATTAATGCCCAATTTAACGTTGGCCGATGAATTTTTTTTGTAAAGCTTGAGCACGATGGGTGTGGGTGACACCTGAATGCTCTGCACATAGTTAACATCGTGAATGTTCTTAATGTTGAAGTCAATGGCTTGTTCACCTTCGGCATGACCTGTGTAGCTAAAGCTGGGGTCAATAGGAAGGGGAGTTCCTGCTGGAATCGTAGTGCCTTGACGTTCAATTTCAGTCTTCACCTTGTCATAGTCAACTACGTTGTAGGTCATTTCAAGGCGTGCGTCATTAAAGGTGGTACTCACCTTGTCCACCTTTACGTTGAAATGGGTACTCCCACTCTCTACTAAGTAATAAAGGTGAGACTTGTCGGTCTTTACCTCTGAGTCGTCAATGTCAAGAATGTCATCGAGCATTATCTTCTCGGTGTTGCCCAATGGTGCACCCAGTCCGTCGGTGCGAAGTTTCATTGTGAGGTCAACTTTATCAATGTCGTACGAGTCGTCCATGCAGCTGTTGAGCAACAATGTGGCTCCTGCGCATAAAGTTGTACCCAACAATATGTGTTTGAAAATGGAATTTGCCATACTGTAAAAGTGTTTAATATTAAAAATATGAAAGTTCTGAAACGAAAATAAGAACAATTGACGTTACTTATTTGCCACAAAGGTAAGAATTATACTTGATTAATGCAAAACAAATGTGTAGTAGATTTAAAAAGTGCTTAATAAAGAGCATAAGTGGTCGGATTTTATGCTTAAGTGGTAGTTTTTTGTTTTTCATGTAATAAGTAGCATTGTAAATTATTGCTTCTATACGCGTTGGCGGAATTAGTAAACAAGTTGACAAGTTAACGGGTTAACAGGTAAG
>URDV01000014.1 GCA_900546605.1 uncultured Prevotella sp. | reverse complement strand
CGCTCTTCCGATCTCATCAAAAGCACTTGAAGTGATTATGGGTATTTTCCTTAGCGTGCCCATCGCCTTTGTGTTTGGTTCACTCATACAGTACATTACCCGTATAGTATTTACATTTAGCATAGCCAAAAATATTCGTTACAAAATTGGCATTTTCGGTGGTATAGCCATCACTGCTATTCTTTACTTCATGCTATTCAAAGGCCTCAAAGACCTTTCGTTTATGAATGCCGATGTAAAGAATTACATTCACACTCACATTCTCATTATTTTAGGAAGCATTTTTGTGGTAGCCACCATCGTGATGCAGTTGCTTCACGCTTTCAAAGTTAACGTATTCCGCATTATCGTACTCATTGGCACATTGGCCCTATCAACGGCTTTTGCGGGCAACGACCTCGTTAACTTTATTGGTGTACCTTTAGCTGGTTTTTCATCATTCTGCGACTTTACTGCTAATGGAGCAGGCTTCACCCCAAGCACCTTTATGATGTCGTCATTAACCGAATCGGCTAAAACCCCCATTTACTTTTTAGCAGCAGCTGGCGCCATCATGGTATTTGCCTTAGCCACTTCAAAAAAAGCACGCAAGGTTACCGAAACCGAAGTTGGACTATCACGCAAAAATGAGGGCGACGAAATGTTTGGTTCATCAAAGGTAGCTCGTAGTTTGGTTCGTTGGGGCAACTCTATAGGCACCGCGTTGAGCAACATCACCCCTACTCCTATAGCTCGTTTCATTGATAGCAGATTCCAAGTACCCGAGGAGGCTATTGACAATCAAGCTGCCTACGACATGTGTCGCGCCTCAACTAACTTGGTTATGTCATCACTACTCATTGCCTTAGGCACCTCGCTTAAGTTGCCACTCTCTACCACATTTGTCACCTTCATGGTAGCCATGGGTTCATCATTAGCCGACCGCGCTTGGAGTCGTGAAAGTGCTGTATTCCGCATTACAGGTGTACTTACCGTCATTGGTGGTTGGTTCATCACTGCTGGTGTGGCCTTTAGTGCTTGTTTCTTTGTAGCCATGGCCATGAACTTTGGGGGCGTAGTGGCCGTTTTCATTATTGTAGCAGCAGGCATTTATAGCATCATACACAGCCAACAACGCTTTACCAAAAAGCAAAAAGAGTTGCAAGAGGGTGATATTCTCTTTCAGCAAATGTTGGCCGAAAAGGATCGTGAAGCCATTATTCCTATGCTTTCGCGCCACATGAACATGAGCATAGCCGAAACACTTGACAAGTATTCACACATATTGGCCGAGAGCACAGATGGATTATTCAGCGAGTCATTGCGTCCCATGCGCCATGCCTTGCGCGAACTCACCAAAGAAAAACGTGAACTAAAAAATCTTCGACGTCGTGAAACCATTTGCTTACGCCGTGCACAACCACCTGTTGCAGCCATACGTTTAAGCACTAACTTTCACCTTATTCATAACTCATTGCGTCAAATGCTCTATGGCATCATACGTATGGCCGAACCTGCACGCGAACACGTTGACAACAACTTCAGTCCGATTGAACCCGAGGTGTCAGAGCGTTTCTGCCGCGTTCGCAACGAAATGATAGCCTTAATGAATAACATATCTGAGAATATGCGTAACCAACGTGCCACCGACAACGATGCACTCATTGAGCAAAGTAAACAAATTGAATTGCACATTGCAGACTTCAATCAGCAAATGGGTATTGCCATTCAAGGCGAAGACAATAACTTGAATGCTTACACCTTAGTGCTGCACATGGGGCAAGAGTTACAACAACTTGCTTTTGAACTTAGCAGTCTGCTTACTACTGACAAGAACTTCCGCCAACAATTATAAAGCGCTAATGTATGAGTTGAAGAGTTGAAAATCTCAATAGTCCTCATTTTATCATTTGACTCTTGACTATTTTCGACTCTTCAACTCACCATCTTTTCAGAAATGTTCAACAACTCTATGAAATTCCTACTCTACACCTTACTATTAGCAGCAACCAGTTGCATTGCCACTCAAGCCCAAACAGCCGATTCTGTAAAAACTAAAAAGTTTAGCTATCTGCCTAAAGTGAGTGGTACAATACGCGCTAAGGCCGAATACCAAACAAACGAGAACGAGAGCCGATTTGAAGTGCGTACAGCCCGCGTGACTCTTGATGGTTTTGTTACTCCTATTGTTGATTATAAAGCAGAGATTGACCTATCAGACGAGGGCAAAATCAAAATGTTAGATGCCTATGCAGGAGTATTACCTACCAAGGGACTTGACCTACGCATCGGACAAATGCGTGTTCCATTCAGCATTGATGCACACCGTTCGCCCCACAAACAGTTCTTTGCCAATCGTTCATTTATAGCCAAACAAGTGGGCAACGTGCGCGATGTAGGCATTTATGGTGGCTATCGTTTTCAAAACATTCCTTTGCAACTTGAAGCGGGTGTGTTTAATGGTTCTGGACTTACCAACCAAAAGGATTATTGGACAAAGGAGTTCAACTTTTCAGCCAAAGTGCAATACTTCCTACCCGTGGGACTCACACTGCAAGCATCCGTTCAAAAAATTTCGCCTAATGGCATCAACACCTATCTTTACGACGGAGGCATCACCTTTCAACGCGGCAGATTCATGCTTGAGGGTGAATATCTGCGCAAACACTACCACAATGGCGCTTTTGCCAACGTGAATGCATGGGACGCTATGGCTTGTTACAACCAACCCTTACACAAGGTGTTTAGTAAAATTAGTTTTTTAGCTCGTTACGACGTGATGGATAATCATGCAGATGGAACGCTCGACGATAAAGGTCAGCTCAAACTTACTGATGGGAGTCGACAACGTGTAACGGGAGGTGTCACCTTAAGTATGGCCATGAATAAAAAAGTGTTGGCTGACATCCGACTGAATTACGAAAAATACTTTTACGACAACATTGATTTGGCCAAGCCCTCTGAACGTGACAAAGCGGTGGTGGAACTGGTGGTACATTTTTAATCATAAAAAGTGTGTTTTAAAAATAGGACAACGAGTTGGCAAGTTAATGGGTTAACAAGTTGACAGGTAAGTTTGTCAAGCTATTTAAGTTTCATGTCATTCTTATTTTCACGTAATAAGTAACGCATGGCATACTAACTTGTTAACCCGTCAACTTGTTAACTTGTCACCCCGTTAACCTATCAACTTAGTAACCCGTTAACTCAAAAAAACGCCAACGGGTTAGGACATAGATTTTATAAGTAAGCAGCACAAAGCAAAATTCTTTGCTTTGTGCTTTGTTCTTCAATCACCTTGCAGTACCTTTGCAAACAAATCAAAAAAACAACACATTATATAATATGATGACAGCTAACGAAATCCGCGACTCATATAAAAAATTTTTTGAGTCAAAAGGACATACCATCGTGCCATCAGCCCCGATGGTAATAAAGGACGACCCTACGCTCATGTTCACCAACGCTGGTATGAACCAGTGGAAGGACATCATACTCGGGCAACGCGACCCTGAGCCACGCCGACGCGCAGACTCACAAAAGTGCTTGCGTGTAAGCGGTAAGCACAACGACTTGGAGGAAGTAGGTCACGACACCTACCACCACACCATGTTCGAGATGTTGGGCAACTGGAGCTTTGGCGACTATTTTAAAGAGGGCGCCATTGACTATGCATGGGAGTATCTCGTTGATGTTTTGCACCTAAACCCTGCAGACCTTTATGTAACCGTGTTCGAAGGTTCTGAAGAGGAAGGCCTAAAGCGCGATGAAGAAGCCGCATCATATTGGGCAAAGCATGTGCCTGCCGACCACATTATTAATGGTAACAAGCACGACAACTTTTGGGAAATGGGCGACACAGGTCCCTGCGGTCCTTGTTCTGAAATTCACCTCGACAGCCGTACAGCTGAAGAGAAAGCTAAAGTTCCAGGACGCGAATTGGTCAATAAAGATGACCCCCAAGTAATCGAAATTTGGAATATTGTGTTCATGCAATTTGAGCGTAAAGCCAATGGTTCACTCGTGCCATTAGGCATGAACGTAATTGATACGGGTATGGGATTTGAGCGTTTGGTACGTGCCATTCAAGGCAAGAACTCAAACTATGACACCGACATTTTCCAACCCATCATTAAGAAAATAGCTGAGCTTTCGGGCTTTGAATATGGCAAAGAAGAGAAAATTGATGTAGCCATGCGCGTTATTGCCGACCACTTGCGTGCCATTTCATTCTCTATTGCCGATGGTCAGTTGCCCTCAAATGCTAAAGCAGGTTACGTTATACGCCGCATTTTGCGCCGCGCTGTGCGTTACGCTTATACCTTCTTAGGACAACGCGAAGCTTTCCTTTGCAAGCTTGTGCCTACTTTGGTACACGAAATGGGGGATGCTTATCCCGAACTCAAAGCTCAGCAAGTACTTATTGGCCGCGTAATGCAAGAGGAGGAAGAAAGCTTCCTTCGCACTCTCTCAACAGGTATCAACATGCTTGAGGGGGTTATTGCTCAAACCAAGAAAGAGGGTAAAAACGTGGTTGAGGGCGAAAAAGCCTTTACCTTGTTCGATACTTATGGTTTCCCACTTGACTTAACCGAACTCATTTGTCACGAAAATGGCCTTGAAGTTGACGAAGCTGGTTTCGACACCGAAATGCAAAAGCAAAAGGAACGTGCACGTAATGCAGCTGCTGTTGAAACTGACGATTGGGTTGTTTTGAACGAAGGCGAAACACAATTCTTAGGTTGGGACTTAACTGAATGCGATTGTCACATTCTGCGTTATCGCCGCGTACAGCAAAAGAAGCAAACTTACTATGAATTGGTGCTCGACCAAACTCCCTTCTACGCTGAAATGGGTGGCCAAGTAGGTGACCAAGGTGTACTGATGGATGGTGATGACAAGGTGGAGATTTTTGACACAAAGCGCGAAAATAACTTGCCTATTCACTTAACTAAGAAGTTGCCCGCACACCCTGAAGCTACCTTCCACGCTGTTGTGAACGAGAAACTGCGTCGCGGTAGTGAAGCCAATCACTCTGCCACCCACCTGCTCGACCAAGCCTTGCGCGAGGTGCTCGGCACCCATGTAGAGCAAAAGGGTTCACTCTGTACTCCCGACTACTTACGCTTTGACTTTTCACACTTCCAAAAGGTTACTCCTGAGGAATTGCGCCAAGTTGAACGCATTGTTAATCGTCGCATACGCGAAGATATTCCCTTGCAAGACCACCGCAATGTTCCTATGGAAGAGGCTAAGAAGCTGGGTGCCATTGCCCTCTTTGGCGAGAAGTATGGCGATAAAGTACGTGTGGTTCAGTTTGGCAAGAGTGTTGAATTCTGTGGTGGATGTCACGTTAAGAGCACAGGCCGCATTGGTTTGTTCCGCATCGTTAGCGAGAGCAGCGTAGCTGCAGGCGTACGACGCATCGAGGCCATCACGAGCGAAGCTGCTGAAGAGAGTGTTTACGCACAACAAGATATGCTCACCAACCTCAAGTCGTTCTTCAACAATGCCAAGGACCTTACGGCCGTTATCAAAAAGACCATTGAAGAAAACGATGGATTGAAAAAGCAAGTTGAAGGTTATGTAAAGGAACAACTCAACACCTTGCGCGACAAACTCGTAGCTAACGCTGAAGAGAAGGATGGTGTTAAACTCATTAAGTCTGTTATTCCTACTGCTATTGAGCCTAACGCTGTAAAAGACCTCGCTTTCCAAATAGCTAACACCTTGCCCAACGACACTTTGTGTGTATTTGGTTCAACACATGAAGGCAAGCCCTTGCTCACAGTTATGATTAGCAAGAACTTGGTTGAAAGCCGCAAGCTCAACGCGGGACAAATGGTGCGCGAAGCTGCCAAACTCATCAAGGGTGGTGGCGGTGGTGCCCCCCACTTTGCTACAGCAGGTGGTAAGGATGCTGCAGGACTTGAGGATGCTGTAAAGAAAGTCATAGAAATAGCATTTGCTTAAACACATCTTGAGCCTAAATTAAAATCGACACACAATGAAGAGTGTTGTCCACAATAGCCACAAGCTACCCTGAGTCAACACAACTCTTCAACAAATATTTTTGTAATATTACCCTTAACTTTATGAGGTTATAATGTTGTCGCCTGCTTAGTGACAACGCTATAACCTCATAATTATTATTAACATTCAGCCCATCAAATAATAGCAACAATGAAGGAAGTTACAATTGAGACACTAGCGCATGAAAACGCTTTTGAACTAATAGGTAAAGAGTGGATGCTTGTTACAGCTGGCACCAAAGACAACTTTAACATGATGACAGCCTCATGGGGTGGCATCGGTTGGCTATGGAACAAGCCTGTGGCCTTTATATTCATTCGTCCTGAACGCTACACTTACCCACTCATTGAGCAAAACGAACATCTAACCCTTTCATTTTTAGGGAACGACGAAGCCGCTCGCAAAATATATAATTTCTGCGGTTCTAAATCGGGACGCGACTATGACAAAGTGAAAGAGACGGGACTTCAATCTATTGAAACAGCACATGGTGCCATCACCTATGAACAAGCACGACTCACCATTGAAGGTCGCAAAATGTTCCGTTCTGCATTCAAACCTGAAGATTTTCTTGATAAAGAAGCATTAACTCGCTGGTATAATGATCAACCTGGCGGTTCGCTACACACCATGTATATTGTTGAAATTGAAAAAGTATATGTAAAGTAAGCACTTACCTTACATTTGAACTTAAACGTTCATAGGGCATATTGATTACTCCCCATGCAAAAGGAATAAACAATATGCCCTATTTTTGTTTTTTGAGCAGTATTTTAGGTAAATTCAAATGAAGAGCCCCAACCTATTCGTTCATTTCAGCATCTAAAAAAGCATCAATCATTTCAATACCCTTTAAAGTAGCACATCCACGAATGTAAGGTATTACAGTATTAACGAAGATTTCACGCTGCGAATACTCATTCACCAAACCATTATGCACTACGCTGTCAAAGTTAGCAGCCAATTGACGTGCCACAATGCGAAAGTTTACATCAGAGCGAAACATACCTTGTTCAATACCTTTATTCAAAAACTCCACCGACTCATCCTCTTGTGCCTTTTGATGTGCCTTGATGTGTGCCACCACTTTAGGAAACTTGTGAATGTCGGCATAAAAGGCTGACTGCACCTCATCTAATTCCTTCATTTTACTCCCAAACACCCTTAGCAAAAAGCTCAACACATTATCAGTGTTATGAAATATTTGCTCCAAGGTTTGCTGCATTTCATGCTCATGATTTTCAACACAAGCCAGCAGCAATTGCTCCTTGTCAGTAAATATTTGGTAGAGAGTGCGTTTTGACATGGTCATAGCATGCGCAATATCATCCATTGTTACATTGCGTATACCACGTTGGTGAAACAGAGTTGAAGCCTGTTCTATAATATTTTCACGCACATCCTGGCGCTGCTGTATTGGTTTCAAAGGGGTTGACATATCTCGGTGGTTTGATTACAAATGCAAATGTACAAAAACTTTTTATTGCTTCATAGTTTTACACTATATATTACATAAACACATTTTGTTTTATGTTTTAAAGCATAAATGCTAAAAATAATGTATCCTATCATTTATGTTTTTAAGTATTATCCATTACATTTGCATTATTACAATGTGATAAATTTGCATTAAGGACACTTTACAAACCCCATTAAAACAACACGTTGATTATGAAGAAATTGTTATTTGCCCTTATCATAGCCTTGGGTGCCATAAATGCACAAGCACAAAAAACGCCTCATGCCATTGGCGCACACTTTGGTGGTTCAACTATTGACCTTGAATACCAATACCACTTTAGCAAGCGCAACTTTTTAGATGTTACTGCGGGGGTTTTCAACCTTTCTGATGGTTTTGCTATGCAAGCCGTTTATAATTGGAACTTTAAACAGTGGCCACAATGGACACCTCGCTTTGCCACTTGGAAGTTTTGGGGTGGTTTTGGTGGAGGTATTGGCCATTATGAACATGACGACTACGATGGCATGTTCATTGGTCCTGTAGGAACCATTGGCTTTGGCTTTACGCTGAAGGATGTTCCCTTTACCCTTGGACTCGACTATCGTCCGATGGTAGCTTTCAACTTAGGACATGGCGATGCCATCATCGACAGAGGTTTTCGCAACATTGGTTTAACACTTACTTATCGCTTCTAAGCCTCTAACGCCCCTTCAAAATTTGTTTTGGTGGAGAAACTCGGCATAAACAAAACAATGAAACACAAAAAATTACTTATTTCGCTTGCCCTGCTCATTGTAGTGCTATTGGCTCTTACAATTACTTGTCCCAAAGCTGACGACCACCGCGAAGCCATTCGTAGCGAGGTGGCAAGTGCCATGAGCCAATCTCTCCAATCGAATGGTGCTGATGCTTTTTCACCATTCATTAAATCCATCATCGTGCCGGCTGCAGTCAATTTAATAATAGTAGATAACTACACAGTATGCTCTATAGGCCGATTTGAGTGGAAAGGAAAAAGTAGTGTTATATCGGTAGGCATACTGGGGCACGTTTATGTTCTCAGTAGCAACGAACGATTAGACAAGAAGCTACAAGACTTGGTTACTGACGAAACTAAGTAGCATACGAACATACACAACAAAGCGGAACTTCAACTGAATGGTAAAGTGTGATAGCTTATCCCCATTCGGTTGAAGTTCCGCTTTGTATAGTATATGCATTACTGATGATTGCAAATTTTTGTAGCATCAACAGTGAAATCAGTCGTATCATTTTCGCAGGGCTTAAACTTACCCTTCGCTGCCAAAAAGTCAACTAGCTCTGCAGCAGTCATGCCTTGAGCCGAACAAGTGTAAAAGCGTTCATCAGCCCCAAACTTACTAACTATGGCATCCACCAAAGCTTGCTGGGTGGCATAATGATTTCCTTTCATCATCTGAAGTACCTCATGTCCGTGTGTCATAATATATTGCAATTTAATTTTACGCTATGTTAAGTAGGTGTTCACCATAATGGGCACCTCAATTTCATCACTCGGCCAACGTGGCTGATAAATAAGTGATACGGGTTTACCGCCTATCCCACTCCAATCAATGCTACGAAGTTTATAAAAGTCGGGTTGTCCAAAATCAAATGAGCGTCCAAAGAGCAAAATAGCATGTCGTGCCTCATCAACCTTCCATACACCGCCACCATATGGACACGTTTCACCTGGGCCAAGTAACTCACGATGCAAATATACGTGGCCAAACTTCAACACACCATCTTGATTGATAATAAACTTTTGATACATGGGTTATGTAGTATTGAAAAACTAAATAGGTGATCAAAAATACACAAAAGCATTCTGACCACCTACTTATTATTTATCTTTTTTTCCAAACACTGAAAAGTGTACGTAACGCTTGGGGTGTGCCTTTAGGTCAATCATCAGCGAATCAGCATTACTCAGTGTTGAATTCAATTTGTCATATACACCACGATCATTCAAGAATAATCCTAACGTATTATCCTTACTCTTCAGTTTAGCATCAAGCGAATTAGACATATCGCCCAATTTATTGGACAGGTTATGTGCACTGGCCAACGTTTCATTCACACTATTCAGCGTAGTTTGCACATCGAGCGCAGCCAATTTACCTGTCAGTTTTTCAGCATTGGCACTGGTGCGGTTCAAGTGTCCTACCATTTGCGGTATGTCAGTTTGCATCATTGCATTCAACTTTACCGAAGTCTGCTTTAAGTTTTCAGTGATAGCTTGTGCATTATGCAAAGTGCCAGCAAGCGCAGGGTCACCAGTTAAGCGGTTAAGGTTGTTCATGATTGAATCAAGTTTGGGCAGCATCTTTTCAATTTGTGGCACCATAGCCGTTACCCTTTCCATTGCTCCCTCATGCATAGAGCCCTGAATGGTGTCGCCAGGCTCTAAATTATTTGTTGGGTTAGGACCTAACACCAACGCCATTTTAACACCCCCCATCAGTTCAGCCTCAAGCTCGGCATGTGTTTGCTTAGGCACCCGCATTTCATCATCCAGTTCAATGCCCACTACTACATATTCGCCACGACTATAATCATAATCAATGGTGCGTACAATGCCCACGGGGTAACCATTAGCATACACAGCATTCGATACAGCCAATCCAGCTACATCTTTGAACTTTACATAATATGTATTAGTTGATCTGAACACATTAACGCCCTTCAAGAAATTGAGTCCTATAAAAAGTAGGACCAACGCTACTACAGCGGTGAGGGCAATTTTCATTTCCTTTTTCATTGTCAGTTTATTGTGAGTTGGGTCACTTACGCGTTAGCAGAATTAGTTGACAAGCTAACTAAAAAAATCCGCCAACGGCTATCACTTCTTTTCTTGTTCCTTAGCACGTGCCTCAGCTACCGAAACGGCCTTGCCATTTACATAAGCCACCACATAGGCTGTGCTTAACTTTGCCTTAACAGTTCGTAATGACTTTTGTGCCTCAGCATAAGTTGCATAATTGCCATAAAAGTACTTATACATGGAACCTTCTTTCACACGATTCACGCTTAAGCCCTTAAATTGTGCATCAGTGGCTTCAATGCCCATTTTTCCAGCTCCCACCTGTATGCGATAGGTTATTTTTTGCTTTGACTTAGTGGCTGCTGTCGATTTCGTTTTAGGCTTTTTATCGGCAAAGTCCTTTACGTCCTTTGCTTTTGTGTTTTTAGTCACATGGGCTTTTTTGTCATCCGTATCCTTTTGTTTGCCTTTTTCGGACGAGGTTGCTTTTGAGCCTTTATCAAGCACTTTCTTGTCCGTGTGCTGATTGGCCTTTTCTGTCTTACTCTCCTGCTTTGCTACAACCTTGGTTTTTGTGGTTGTTTCCTTTGGCCTTTGCACTTTTTCTTTAGGCTTCAGAGCATTGTCCTTTGGTTGGGTAGTGACATTTGCTTTTGTTTTATCAACACTCTTCGCTGTGTTAGGAGTTTTTGACTTCGAAGTGCTTTTAGGTTGTTCTTTAGAAGCTACTACAGGATTCGGTTTCACAACAGGCTTAGCTGCAGCTACTTGAACAGGTGCTGCGGCTGCAACTTTAGGAGCAGACTTTTGCGACGAACGTTTACTCACATTCACCACTTCATCCTTTGGTTCAGCCACCAATCGTGCAGTAGGCACAGCTGCTACTGGCACAACAGCCACATCTTTATTGCGTTGTGAAGCCACTACAGGCTCAACCACAGCTGAGGGCTCAGCCACAGATGAAGCATTTGCTGCAAAACGTGTTGGCAAATTTTCAGGTATGTCGTGTGCACTCTTTTCGTGCATTCGTCTGTAGGTTAAGAACCCATTATATATGCTACGGCTCAGTTTGGCCACACCTTGTTGTGAGTTAAGATAAGTTTCCTCAGCAGGAGTGGTGATAAAGCCCAACTCGGTTAGTACTGAAGGCATCGAAGTGTTGCGCAACACCAAGAAACCAGCTTGGTGCACACCCTTATTGGGGCGCCCCGCTTGTGTGTACTGTTTTTGAATGCAACTGGCCAAGTCGACACTTTGCTTCATAAACTTATCTTGCATGAACTCAAAGATGACATAGCTCTCGGCTTTGTTTGGATCAAAGCCTTGATAGGTTCTCTTGTAGTCGCTCTCAAGTGTAATGACAGAGTTTTCGCGCTTTGCCACCGCCAAGTTTGCACTGGCACGCGCCATACCTAAGGTGTAGGTTTCTGAACCATAAGCTATACGCCCGTTGGGCAATGCATTGGTGTGAACCGACACAAACAAGTCGGCCTTACTATTATTGGCTATGTCTGCACGGCGCTGCAAGGGGATAAACACATCTGTTTTACGTGTATACACCACCTTCACATCAGGACAATTCTCTTCAACCAACTTACCAAAAGCCAATGCCACGCTTAGGTTTATATTCTTTTCTTTTGAAAAAGCTCCTACGGCTCCAGCGTCGTGTCCACCATGCCCAGCATCAATTACGAGTGTAAAGTTACGCTTTTCTACGCCAGCCCACGCAACAATTGGCAGGATTGCGACAAATAGAACACAATATAGGTATTTAAACTGAGTTAACTTCATATGAATAAATAATTGGGATAGGATATGTGTTTATACTTCCTTGTTCCGTTTGCAAAAATACAAAATAAAAACCTATTTTTCATTTTTCAAAACTAAGATGATGCAACAGTTTTGCAGAATTGTGTAATACGGCTTCTATTTATAGCACGTATCTTTGCATCTGTAAAACGAAACTTTGAATGGTTGGTTACTTACTGATGGGTTCTAAGCTATGCTTATATGCCACTTTTGTTACAACAATAATGAAGGCACCCATTTATTATAGCGCCACTCATTACTAACATATTAACGCGTTGGCGGAATTAGTAAACATGTTGACAAATTAACGGGTTAACAGGTAAAATTGCCAAGTTCTTAAGCTTTTTACCATTCAGAATTTAACATAATAGGTTAAGTAAAGCATACTTACTTGTTAACCTGTCAACTTGTTAACCCATTAACCAATAATTCCGCCAACGGATTAACATATTACCAACACAATGAACAAAACCAGACGTACCTTACTTTCGGCTACAGCCTTGGCCTTGACATTGACCGCATACGGACAAGCCGAAACCGACTCCATCTCTCCATCTGCTGAGAAGCAATTGAATCAGGCTCAGGTGGTGGGCAAACGTAAATCGGTATCGCGCATGAATGGCCCCGAGAACTCACTATTGCTATCGCGCACTGAATTGTTCAAAGCTGCTTGCTGCAACTTAGGTGAGAGCTTTACTACCAACCCTTCAGTTGACGTAAGTTATAGTGATGCAGCTACAGGTGCCAAGCAAATTAAGTTGTTAGGGTTAGCAGGCAGCTATGTACAAATGTTGAGCGAGAATGTGCCTGACCTTCGTGGAGCAGCTGCCCCCTATGCGTTAGGTTACGTGCCTGGACCTTGGATGCAAAGCATTCAAGTATCGAAGGGGAGCGCTTCTGTTAAAAACGGATACGAGAGTATTACTGGGCAGATAAACGTGGAATACAAAAAGCCACAAGCTGACCCTTCGGTTGAAATAAACCTTTATGGTGACACTAAAAGCCGCATTGAAGCAAACTTTGATGGTAACATCCACCTTGACAAGTCAAAGAAACTAAGTACTGGCCTATTGGCACACTACGAGGATAACTTTGGACATCATGACGAAAACCACGATGGCTTTCTTGACAAGCCTAAAGTGCGTCAGGGCAACATTATGAACCGTTGGGCTTGGATGGGCGACCATTACATTTTTCAAGCTGCTATAAGCGGACTGACCGAGAAGCGTGAAGGCGGACAAACATTGCATGCTGGACACGCCATTGAGGGAGATGCCTACAAAATTAACATGGAGACAACACGTTTTAATGGCTTTGCCAAAAATGCTTTTGTGCTAAACAAGGAGCATGGCACTAACTTGGCTCTTATCCTTTCAGGCACTTACCACGACGCTGATGCCACTTATGGACACCGCATTTACGATGTTACACAAAAAACAGGGTATGCCTCATTGCTTTTTGAGACGAACTTTAACGATATGCACAGTCTGTCTGCTGGACTGAGTTTGAACCACGACTACTACAATCAGCAGTATCGCATGGCGCATGATGTGAACCTGCCCTTGCAACAACTCAACGAAAAGGAAACTACGCCTGGTGCTTACGCTCAATACACACTCAATTGGCACGACAAATTAACCTTTATGGCTGGTTTACGTGCTGACCACAGTTCGGTGTATGGAACGTTTGTTACACCACGCTTTCACGTGAAATATGCCCCCAACCACGTGTTCAGCCTACGTCTTTCGGCAGGCAAAGGCTACCGCACGGTGCATGCTTTGGGTGAGTTCAACTACCTTATGGCCAGCAACCGTACTTGGGTTATAGACCAGCTAAAGCAAGAGGCTGCATGGAACTATGGGGCAAGTGCCAACTTTAAGTTACGCTTAGGAGGCCATATTCTTGACTTAAATGCTGATTATTACTTTACCAACTTTAAGCAACAAGCTGTAGTTGACTACGACACTGATAATGAGCACATTTACTTGCGCAACCTTAATGGGCATCGTTCTTACTCACACACCATGCAAGTGGATGCCACTTACCCCTTGTTCCGCGGCATGACTCTAACTGCAGCTTATCGCTATAATATGGTACGCCAATACACAGGTGGACGTGTGCAAGAGAAACCTTTCACCAGCCGCTACAAGGGGCTGCTCACAGCCTCTTATAAAACACCGCTCGAACTTTGGCAGTTTGACATTACAGCGCAACTGAATGGTGGAGGTCGCATACTGACTAATGGTGTTGAAGGGGCTGCCACTCGCTTTTCGACTTATGGCCAGTTGAATGCGCAAATCACACGTTGGTTCCGCCACTTCAGCATTTATGTAGGTGGTGAAAACCTTACGAACTATAAGCAACATACACCTATACTACATGCCGAACACCCTTGGAGCGATCAGTTTGATGCCACACAAGTGTGGGGCCCCGTACATGGTGCCATGGCTTATGCTGGTATTAGAATTAACTACTAAATAATGTAAAAACATGACAACACATAAGTATCCAGTGCGTGGCATGAGTTGTGCTTCATGTTCGGCTCACGTTGACAAAGCCTTGCGCTCTGTTAATGGTGTAAGCGAAGTGAATGTTAACTTAGCCACCAACATGGCTAAAGTAACCTTTGACGAGGCTCAATGCACTCCCTTGCAACTGCAAAAGGCTGTTAGCGACATGGGGTTTGAACTGCTCATTGACCAAGAGGTGAACGAACCCACAAATTCGGCCACATCACACGCTGAAAACGAGCCGTCCACCATTAGCAAAAGCATGGCTATAGGGGCTTTAGCAGTAGCCATTCCGCTATTAGTTCTAAGCATTGTGCCTGGACTATTTGCAGGACAAGAGGTTGCTCTCTTTTTTCTTTCCAGCTACTCCTTATATAAATATGGCCGCATATTTTATAGTTCTGCCTTCAAACTGCTAAAGCATGGCACCTCAAACATGGACACCCTGGTGGCTCTGAGCATTAGCGTGTCGTATGTGTATAGTTGTGCCAACCTATTTTTTCCTCAATGGTTTACTGCGCACGGCATGCAACCCCACCTTTACTTTGATAGTGTGGGTGTGATTACGGCCTTTATATTATTGGGGCGCATGCTCGAAGCGCGTGCAAAAGGGCGCACCACTAAGGCTATTAAAGACTTGATAGGCTTACAACCCAAACAAGTAACCATTGTCTTTCCCAATGGCACTCAACACGTCAAAACCATTGATAAAGTGAAGGTGGGCGATGTGTTATTGGCACGACCAGGCGAACGCTTAGCTGCCGATGGCACAGTTGTTGAGGGCTGTTCAAACGTTGATGAAAGCATGATTAGTGGCGAGCCTTTAGCTGTAAGTAAAGAGGTGGGTAGCAAAGTTATTGCTGGCACTATTAATAAGAATGGTACGTTGCGCTATCGTGCTGAACACACCAAGGGCGACACTTTGTTAGGACAAATCATTAACATGGTGCAGGACGCACAAGGTAGTAAAGTGCCCGTGCAACACATGGTTGACCGCATAGCTGCTGTGTTTGTGCCCGTCATCATGGGCATTGCCATCATGAGTTTGCTTGCATGGCTATTGCTCTCACCCACTAACGGATTGACACACGGCCTCATAGCCATGGTGTCTGTCTTGGTCATTGCTTGTCCTTGCTCTTTGGGATTGGCCACTCCTACTGCCATCATTGTAGGCATTGGTCGCGGAACCGCACAGGGCATTCTCATTAAGGATGCCAATTGCTTGCAATCGGCTCGCCACATCGACTGCATTTTGTTGGACAAAACGGGTACGCTAACCATAGGACAGCCTCAAGTAACAGACTCGTTTTATGATGGCAATAGCGAATTATATCGTTCCGTGCTACTATCTATTGAGTATGAGTCTGAGCACCCATTGGCTGAAGCCATATGCCATTCGCTCAAAAATGTTGAACGCAAGCCTGTTATTAACTTTTGTAAAATTGAAGCAGGCGGCATTCAGGGTGACGTGAATGGTTGCACCTATTATATAGGTAGCCCTACACTCATGCAACAAAAAAAGTGTAACTTTACAGCGATTACACAAAAGTTGATTCACGAATGGGAAGCAAAGGCTGCAACAGTGGTGTGTTTGGCTCATAGCAATAAAGTAGTAGCCATTGTTGCCATTTGCGATAGTTTAAAATCCACTTCGGTTCAAGCGGTGAAGGCATTGATGCAAATGGGCATAACCCCTTACATGCTCACGGGCGACAACGAGGCTACTGCGCAAGCCGTGGCTGCACAAGTGAACATAAAACATTACAAGGCTCACCTATTGCCTGCTGACAAAGCCAACTTTGTACGCCAATTGCAAGCCGAAGGCCACCATGTGGCCATGGTGGGCGACGGCATTAATGATAGCGCAGCATTGGCTCAAGCTGACTTGAGCATTGCTATGGGACGTGGCAGCGACACGGCCATCAACTCTGCTATGATTACTTTGCTAACATCCGACTTATCACGACTGCCACAAGCCATCCACCTATCGCAACGCACCATGCGCACCATTCAGCAAAACCTGTTTTGGGCTTTCATTTATAATGTTGTGAGTGTGCCCATTGCTGCTGGTGTGCTCTACCCTATTTGTGGATTTATGCTAAGCCCCATGATTGCTGGAGCGGCCATGGCTCTAAGTAGCGTAAGCGTGGTAACTAACTCGCTTCGCCTTAGGAGCGGAAAGCTATAAGTAGGTGCTTTATTACACATGGGGCAAGAAGCTAAAAAGTTTGGCAAACCTACGAGTTAACTCGTTTACTTGTTTACCAACATCGCTGATTACGCATAAGAATAACACAATTCTATAACAAGATTATGAAAAAGTTTTTATCATTCATGCTGATGGCATTGGTCAGCACAAGTGTTGCTTTGGCCAAGGACATCAAGACGGTAATTGTTACAACTCAACCACAAATGCACTGCGTTAATTGTGAGAACAAAATTAAAAAGAACTTACGCTTTGAACGTGGCATTAAGGACATCATCACAAGTGTGCCCGATCAAACTGTTACCATTAAGTACAACGCTAAAAAAACGTCTATCGAAAAACTATTGAAAGCCTTTACTAAGTTTGGTTACACCGCTCGTGAATTGAAAGAGGGTGAAAAGGTTGCTGCTGACGATAGCGCCAGCAAATGCAAAATGTAACACAGTTTTTCAATGTAAAGATAAAAGGCCAAAAAGGGTTGATTGAATACATCTGCCCTTTTTGGCCTTTAGTGTTAACCTTACGCTAATAAGTAGGTGATATTCATCTCCAACCTATTCACTTCGATGCCATCACATATTGATTTATATTGGTGTCCACTAAAACTCATAAGAGCATAGGAATTCTATCAGCAATGCACATTAACAGGCTCTGCGGATATCTTTATGAAAA
This sequence comes from uncultured Prevotella sp., assembly GCA_900546605.1. Taxonomy (GTDB): domain Bacteria; phylum Bacteroidota; class Bacteroidia; order Bacteroidales; family Bacteroidaceae; genus Alloprevotella. Next base: position 146 of record URDV01000014.1, on the reverse strand, counting down.
GGTAAGCCCCCCTTAGTAAAATAAAGTTGGTTCAGGAGGTATGAATTTTATAGTTCACTCCTATTATCTTGTACCATTGAGTACTATGTAAGTATTCAATCCATAAAAAAACGCGTTGACGGAATTAGTAAACAAGTTGACAAGTT